>CAZRTU010000026.1:0-11102 GCA_964603075.1 uncultured bacterium | reverse complement strand
AATTCGGCTATGCCTCAAGGGTGGTTGATTTGATAAGTTTTATTGCCTCTATATTATAGAGAGAAAGGGCTAAAAAAAGTCCTGATTGCTCTATTATATAAGAATTATCGCAAGGCTGAAGCCTTGCCCTACAGTCCTCAACCTACGATTTATCGATACGTAGGGCAAACCCTGCCTGACGGTAGGGCAGGCTTTAGGTTTGCTTCTGCAGGGCTAAAGCCCTGCCCTACGTTTGGTTGTGATGTAGAATGTGGGCAGTCATGTCGGACGTGTCTGTGGTTAAATTTTTGACAATACTTAAGGGCTGTGAAGGAGGAAGTGTGCTCTCAATTAAAGATATTGATTTCAAGGGCAAAAAGGTTCTCCTAAGAGTAGATTTCAATGTGCCATTAAAGGATAATGAGATCGCTGATGACACGAGAATTCGTGCATCTCTTGAGACTATTAACCACATAATCGACAAGGGCGGAAGGCTCATTATAATCTCTCACCTTGGCAGACCAAAGGGTAAGAGGATTCCAGAGATGAGCCTTGCTCCGATAGCTCGACATCTTTCTTCTTTAATCAACAAAAACGTAAGGTTTGTGTCGGATTGCGTGGGACCCGAGGTCGAAACTGCCGTAGAATCAATGGGAGACGATGAGGTCATCCTCCTTGAAAACCTGAGATTTCACGAAGAAGAAGAGAAGAATGATCCTGAATTCGCAAAGAAACTTGCGGGACTTGCCGATGTCTACGTAAATGATGCCTTTGCCACTGCACACCGTTCTCATGCCTCAACCGTAGGTGTAACAGAGTATTTCAAGACCAAGGCGCCGGGTTTCTTAATCATGAAAGAAATCAAATGGCTGGGGCAGGTCTCTGGATCACCCTCCCATCCTTATATAGTCATATTAGGTGGCGCTAAGGTCTCAACAAAGATAGATATCATAGAAAACCTCCTCCCTAAATGTGATAGGCTACTTATAGGCGGTGGGATGACCTATACATTTTATAAGAGTCTTGGGAAGGAAATTGGGAACTCCATCCTGGAAGAAGACAAGCTACCTGTTGCCAAAAAGATATACGACAATGCAGGCAAAAGACTTCTTATGCCGATAGATTTTATCGTAGCAGAAGAGATATCTGAGCACGCAGATACAAGGATTGTGGAAGAAATACCAAAGGGCTGGGTCGGGGTTGATATCGGCCCATCAACTATTGAGCTCTATAAATAAGAGATAGCAAATGCAAAGACTATTCTATGGAATGGTCCGCCTGGAGTCTTCGAGATAGATAAATTTTCAAATGGAACAAGAGAATTAGCTACAGCAATGAAAAAGGCGAAGGACACAGGTGCTGTTGTGGTAGCAGGTGGAGGCGATACGGCGTCAGCCATAAAGAAATTTGGTCTCGCCGATGGCTTTACTCATATATCGACAGGTGGAGGCGCATCACTTGAGTTCCTTGGCGGCAAAGAACTTCCGGGAATTGCTGCGCTAAAGTAATCGCAAGAATTATAGGAACTTATAAGGAAAGTGGATGAACATTCATGAGTATCAGGCAAAAGAGATAATGAAGAAATATGGTTTGCCTGTACAGGAGGGTATGGTCGCTTCAACTGCTGAGCAGGCAAGAGAGATTGCCCAGGATTACGCCAGCCCAGTTATGGTCAAAGCCCAGGTTCATGCGGGTGGAAGAGGAAAGGCAGGTGGGGTAAGATATGCAAAGACACCTGAGGAGGCGGAGACCTACGCCTCCAATATACTATCGATGAACATCAAACACCTTCCTGTGAAAAAGGTGCTTATTGCAAAGGCTGTAGATATAAAAAAGGAATACTACTTATCGGTTATAATGGACAGGGAAAAGAAGGCTCCGCTGATCATGGCATCCGGGGAAGGTGGGATGGATATAGAAGAGGTCGCAAGGAACAATCCATCTGCCATAGACAAGCTATGGGTTGACCCCGTCTATGGTCTGCTCCCTTTTCAGGCAAAACAAGTGGCACTCTCACTCTTTGAAGACAAAAAATTTGCTCTCTCAAGTGCAAATATAGTAAATGCGCTTTATAAATTATTTATCGAGTGTGATGCCCAGATCGCTGAGATAAATCCTCTTGCTCTGAGCACACAGGGTGAACTCTGGGTAACAGACGCAAAGATTGTACTCGATGACAACGCTCTCGGGAGACATCCTCAACTTGAAGAACTCAGAGATCCCGACCCCGGGGAAGACAAGGAATTATTAGCAAAGGAGTCAGGACTCTCTTATATACCCCTGACCGGTAACATCGGCTGCATAGTAAATGGTGCTGGGCTTGCAATGGCTACGATGGATCTCATAAAGAAATATGGAGGAGAACCTGCAAACTTCCTTGACATCGGGGGAAGTTCCTCTCCTGAAAAGGTGAAAAAGGCACTATCAATCCTGCTGTCGGATAAGAACGTAGAGGTGATATTCTTCAATATCTTTGGGGGAATTACAAGATGCGACGACGTCGCAAATGGCCTCCTCCAGACGATATATGAAATGAATATCGAGCTACCTATTGTGGCAAGGCTAACCGGGACCAACGAAGAAAAGGCAAAAGAGATTCTAAAAGACTCTCCTATTTGTCACGTAAACTCGATGCGCGAAGGAGCAATAAAGGCAATAAACTTAATAGAACAAATCTCAAATCACAAGCACCAAAATAGCAAACAATAGCGGAAATTCCAATGATAAAAACGCAGACCAAAATCTACGATTTAGAAGAGAGAACTTTTCAATTCGCCAAGAGATTAATAGGGTTCTGTAGAGGCTTACCAAGAAATATAGAAAACAATGAACTAATTCGTCAAGCTGTGAGAGCAAGCGGTTCTGTAGGCGCTAACTACATCGAGGCGAATGAGGCACTTAGTAAGAAGGATTTCATTATGAGAATCAAAATATGCCGCAAAGAATCAAAGGAATGCCGTTATTGGATTAGATTGATTGCCGATATTAATAACCTGGGAAAAGATAGCGAAGGAAAACTTCTTATCCAAGAATCTTCAGAATTCGTCAAGATATTTAATTCTATCCTGGTAAAGAGCGAGCAGAGATAAGCTCTTTTGATATTTGAGATTTGTTGATTTGTTATTTTCAAAGGGTGGGAGTGTGAGCATACTTATTGATGAAGAAACAAGGGTGTGTGTACAGGGGATAACTGGGAGAGACGGCTCATTCCATGCACTGAAGATGCTTGAATACGGAACAAAGGTTGCCTGCGGCGTTACTCCAGCCAAAGGAGGAACGGACTTAAATGGTATTCCAGTCTATGACACGGTAAGGGAAGCGGTTGAGAAAGAGGGTGTAAATACTTCTATTATATTTGTACCATCAAGATTTGCGACTGATGCCCTCTTTGAAGCTGGCGATTCGGGCGTGAAGCTTGTGGTCTGCATAACGGAGGGCATCCCCGTCCTCGACGTCGCGAGGGTATTGAGATTTTACAAAGAAAAGGGTGTCTTGCTCGTGGGACCAAACTCACCTGGGCTTATCTCACCTGGAAAGAGCAAGGTTGGCATTCTACCCGCTGATATATTCAAACGCGGTTCGATCGGCGTCATTTCCAGAAGCGGGACTCTTACATATGAACTTGTATGGAACATAACAAACCAGGGACTGGGAGAGTCAACCTGTATAGGAATCGGGGGCGATCCCTTGATTGGGCTCAAGTTCATAGAATGCCTCGGGCTGTTTGAGAACGACCCCGAGACAAAAGCTATATTGCTCGTTGGCGAGATAGGCGGCAGTGATGAGGAGGACGCGGCAGATTTTATAGTGGAAAACATCAGTAAACCGGTGGTATCCTTCATAGCCGGTAAAACAGCACCTCCAGGAAAACGTATGGGCCATGCCGGAGCGATAATCTCTGGGGGTAGTGGTACGGCAAGAGAAAAGATAGAAAAGTTCGAGAGCGTTGGTGTCAAGGTCGCATCAGAATCGGAGGAGGTGAGTAGATTATTCAAAGAGATACTTTAAAGACTCTGAAAAAATTCAAGATACTGGTAAATAAAGATTGGTGTAAGGGATGTGAATTATGCGTTGCCTTCTGCCCACATAATGTCCTGCGGATCGGGGATGATAGGAAAGCGGAGGCTGCCAGAGAAGAAGAATGCACGGGTTGTCTCTTGTGCGAATACAAGTGCCCGGATTTCGCAATAACCGTAATAAAAAACGAAGATGGCGATAATTCTTGATCTTATAATAATGCTCTCCTACTCCTCGGGCATGTATCTTGGGGATGATAAAATCGGCTATACTATAATGGACATAACACCCAAGGCAGAAGGGTATATCCTGAAAGAAGAGCTTGTGATGAAGGTGGGAATGATAGGGGAAGAGCGGAGCATGGAGGTCTCTTCCGTATATACCCTTGATAGAGAATACAGGTTACAAAAATTTACCTTCCAACTTGATACCTACACCCAATCGTTCTCATCATCCGGGGAAGTTGGTGACAATACGCTTTCTTACAGGGTCAAGACCGGTGGTAAAGAGACCGAAAACAAGATGAATCTCTCGGGTGATCTGTACGTACCCCAGTCAATTCCATTGGTTGTCGCTGCCGGGAGGATTTCTCAACCCATTTCTGTATTTGATCCAACCATGCTCGCTGTAAACGAAGCAGAGGTGACCATTTTAGATGACAGGGGAGACTCTATAAAATATAAAACAGAGATACTCGGTGCCCAATCTGTGACCTGGGTCGATGGAGATGGTGCTGTAATCCGTTCAGATGAACCAATGGGAGTCAAAGTCCTTAGAGAAAGTAGAGAAGAGGTGGAGAGATTTGGAGAAAAATCACCGGAGATACTCTCTATGTTTTCTATCCCCGCTGGAATGGCAATAAAGAACCCCAGAGAGTGCGTCTATCTCAAGGCGATAGTTGACGGAAGATTTAAGGTCACACAACGCCAGAAAGTTTATGGAGACACACTTATAGTTGAGGCAATTTACCCGGATATCCAAGTGATAAAGAGATATCCTCTACCTCTCTTCGGCTGCAGTTGCACTAAAACACACAGAGTACCTGAAGAATTAAAAAGGTATCTCGAAGCCACACCGCTTATTCAGACAAACGACAGCGATATAAGGAGTACATCAAAACGTATTGTGCGGGGTGCGAAAGATGACTGGGAGAAGGTAGTAAAGATAACCCACTGGGTCTCTCAGAATATCGAAGACTGTCCATCAGCTACCATCCCAAGTGCCTTAGATGTTCTAAAGACACTCAAGGGAGATTGCAATGAGCATGCAACCCTCTTTTGTGCCCTCTCGAGGGCTGCTGGTATTCCATCTGATATAAGTGTAGGTGTTGTATACATGAAGGGAAATTTCTATTATCATGCATGGAATAAGGCCTGGATTTCCACCTCGAATGACGAGGGAGGTATGTGGATCGAGGTCGATCCCACATTCAATCAGACCACAGCAGACGCCACACATATAACACTCGAGGAGGGTGGACTCAAGGATTGGGCAAAGATAATGGATCTCGTGGGTAACATCAAGATAAAGGTTATAGAGTATAAATAAATATAGACGATGTCCCAAACTCTCGTGATAAAGAATTGTCAAATATTATGGTGAGGGGAAAAGTGCCTAAACTTATACCGAAGTTTTATTGCAAGGCTAAAGCCTTGCCCTACAGATTTGTTTTATTATCTCACGTAGGGCAAACCTTTAGGTTTGCATTGTCACAGGTCTAAATGCAGACTTGTTCAGCATGCTGAAATCCAAATGATACTACTAAGATAAATCATCTGATAATCTTTCCTTTAAGTCTAATATTTTTAGTTTTTAACCTATCGTTTTGATATTTAATTTTTTTATGTTTGACGTAGATAAATTAAAAGGCACAGAACGGCTCTTTAAAATCGAAAATTTCCTCTTCTACCAACGCCTTCCCTCAACGCAGGACAGAGCAAAGGAACTAATTAAGACCAGCTCAGCCAGGCAAGGATATGTGGTAATCACTGACGAGCAATACAGAGGTAGGGGAAGATTTGGAAGAACATGGAAGTCTACCCAGGGTGCATCACTTACGTTCTCACTTATCGTAGAGAAAGTTCCCCTTCTATCTATGAGGACCGCATTGTCGCTCTTAGAAACCCTTGAAGATCTATGCGGAATAAAAGGGGAAATCCGATGGCCGAACGATGTGGTGGTAAATGGTAAAAAGATTTGTGGAATACTGATCGAAATTTATAAGCCCCTTGCAGTTGTGGGGATAGGACTGAATGTGAACGAGACCACTCCTCCCTTTAGTAATGCAACCTCTATCAGGCTTGAAACAGGCAAGTCTTTCAGCAGAGAACCGATTCTCTCCTGCTTTCTCCAGAGATTTGAATATAATCTCCACATAGAGGGGACAATGGACATCCTTAGGGGAAGGCTATCCTTTATAGATAGTTACGTAGAGATTGAAACCGAAGGCGGTACAATGTGCGGAGAGTTTTTCGACCTGGGAGAAGAAGGGGAGATGCTTATTAGAACTGAAAGTGGCACCATTAAAGGCTTGCTGGCAGGGGAGGTCAAGAAGATACGCGAACTCAATAAAATTTAATAATATGACAAAAATAGACGCCCGGTATATAAATCTTTGAGGAAAAATTGTACCTCTAAATAACTGGAGGATCTATGCAGAAAAACTTTTTTACATTACTCCTCTTGCCTATCTGTGCACTGTCAACCACTATTTACGATATACAGTACACCGAGGACCCTGATGACGGAACCTATCCTTCGCCCCTGGCAGGAGAGACTGTAACGATTTCGGGAATAGTAACTGCCGTAAAAAGCGGGCAGTACAACAACTTCTACATAGAAGAGCGGCCTGGTGGTGCCTGGCATGGAGCGTATGTATACGACAATACAGTCAAGCCCACTGTCGGGGATAGTATTACGCTCGCCTGTGATGTCGATGAGTACTTTGGCATGACCGAACTCAAAAATGTTTCCTCATACACCATACACTCACACGATAATCTCATTCCTGGTCCTACTGAGATAAACACTGGAGTATTAGGAGATGGCGGCTTCGAAGCAGAAGGTTACGAAGGCGTACTGGTTATGGTTAGAGATGTCACTGTAACACGGACCACCGATTCCTACGGACAGTGGTACGTTGACGACGGAAGCGGCGAATGCGAGATAGAAGACGGGCTTTATCACTACGAGTCGTATATGGGAGAGACATTTCTTGCAATAATTGGCGCTGGCAGCTACGGTTTCGAAGAATACGAGATAAACCCCCGAGACGAGGGAGACCTGATAAATACTGCAAGCGGTACTGGAAAGGCTATAATATATCCGGATGTTGTCTTCACTTCATCCTATACATCGCTCAGAATAAACGTTGCTGAGCCATTTGACACACTAACCCGTATAACTATAAAGATACCCTATCAATGGACCTTCAGCGGAGAGATTTCCTTAATAGCACTCTCCGGTGAAGCCTTCCAAAATGCATCTTTCGAGATCGAAGGAGATGGGAGTGAAGCTTCTCCATGGATTATCGATATCACAAACGCAAAACTTATAGATTCCGCCGCAGTCGTAATCGATAGTCTCCTCTCACCTGATGAACCTGGCAGATATACATTTTTGGTCAAAACTGCCACTCTGGGCGATGAGCCTGTATCAATAAGAAACCAGCCCTCTGTGAGGGTTCTAACTAAAAGCGGGATAGGCGAAGCCACACTACAACCACTCAGGCTCTTCAAAGGAGAAACCCTTGGCATAAGGATGAAGATCAGGACAGAATACGACCTCGAGCTAAACAGGGTACATATAAAGATTCCATCAACATGGTATTGGGCAGGCCACGTAGCACAGGTTAGGATCATATCGATGGGAAATCCGTTTGTTGTTACCTCTGCAGATTCAATATACATCGAGAACATTCCCCTCATAGATTCGGTGTTCATATACATAGACAGTCTTGCACCATCCTTTACTGGCACATACGAATTCGAGGTGTCTACTGGGGCTGATGAGGAACCCCTCTCACCCATTGAGGACTTCCCATCTATCATTGTCATAGATTCAATTGCTATAACCGATATCGCTGAGGTCCAGGCTCCTGGTGAAGACGGCTATACTCCCTATCTTCTGGGTGAGGATGTTAATGTGATGGGATTTGTAACCTCCCCATCCTTCGGCGATTATACCAGTTTCTACCTGCAGGACGAAACAGGTGGGGTCAATATCTTCAGCTATGACCCTCTCCCTGTGAATTTAGGAGAGAATTGGATAATAACCGGAGAAATAACTGAATATAATGGTCTAACCGAGGTAAAAATCGGTGAAGTTGAGGGGTGTTTACTGATGAGCGACTCCTGCACCACTCATCAGATAGATTCCCTGGCGCTTGTACTGGAGCCCTCTCAGGGAATAACAGAGACTATGGAGGGAGGTCTCATTGAGATAAGAAATGCAAAGATACAGACACTACCATATGAGATCCCTGGCAACTTTCAGATCTGGAACGCAAAAACTCTGATAGACGTAAGAATACAGGATGGTATAGGCATAGAGATACCCATAGAAGAAATGGAGGTGGGTGATTACTGGAACATAAGAGGGATTGCGGGACAGTACGACACAGAACAGCCATACTCAAGTGGTTATCAACTTCTTCCCAGATTTCTAAGGGACTTAGAGGATGTCTCTTTGGGAGAGCCCACTGAAGAACTAATTGTTAAGATATATCCAAATCCTTTCTCGCCTAACCTCGGTGAGTGCCTATATATCGAGACAAATTCTCCTCCTGAAAGCAGGATTACAATCAGGATATTTGATCTGGAGGGAAGGGGGATTAAGACCTTGACAGACAATCTAACGGGCGGTATCAATTACACTGATTGGGACGGCACCGATGAGAATGGAGGAGAAGTGAGTATAGGGATATATATCTTACATGTTCAGTCAGTAACAGACGGAGAAACAGAAGAAATACTGAAACCTGTCATAGTTGGCACACCGCTTGATTAGCAATGATTTTACCCTGCTTAATAGAAGGGGTGCATATGAATCACCTAAAAATTATAGTTCTAAGCCTTGCTTTTCCTTTCTTGCTTTTCTCTGCATTCGAAGACATGGAATCGGGAGCAAGGCCTGAGGCGTTGGGCAGTGCATTTACAGCTATATCAGATGATGCGAATGCCATTCACTTCAATCCCGCAGGACTCTTCTTTGTGACGGAAAGGCAATTAACCGCCTTCTACAAAAGTCCTTACGGGGTAGTGAATAATGCCACATTCAATGCCGTCATCCCGACATCATATGGTGCATTTGGGTTTTCTTTACAGGGCATTTACGTGAAGGGAGAAGAGACAAATATCGAAGGAGAAAGTCTCGGTGAGAAGACACTGGAGAGTGAAAAGGCGGTTACATTATCTTATGGAAATGCACTAAATGAAGATCTCTTGTTCGGCTGCAGCATCGTCGGTTATCAGCTAACGCAGACAAGGTTTGGGACAGCAAACACCTTTGGTGTTGACCTCGGCCTCCTTGCCGACATATATGACAGGTGGAGGCTGGGATTCTTTGCACATAATATAAACTCCCCAACACTCGGTGCAGAAATAAAACACAATCTCCCGAGATTACTTTCAGTGGGAGTATCCTTTATCCCGTTCGATGGAGTGATCTCCAGTATCGACCTCTCAAAGGAAGTGGGTAAGGATACACGATTCTCATTTGGCCAGGAATACAGGATAATGGAGAATCTTGTGCTCAGGGCAGGTGTTTCAACTGAACCAATCAGGGCGTCCTTTGGTATTGGCTTATCCTTCAAGAGATTTGTCTTCGATTATAGTGTGTTAAACCATGAAGTTCTACCCATGACTCATATATTTGGTGTAACCTGTAATTTGTAAATTTGACATGCCGGGACTTTATTGGCACAACTCTCAGGTTGATCTGTTTTGTAGGCGTAACCTTTTGGGTTGATCCCTATGGTAGGCGCAACCTTTAGGTTGACCCGCAGTGGTAGGCGCAACCTTTAGGTTGACCCGCAGTGGTAGGCGCAACCTTTAGGTTGCGTATTATCCAGAAGGACAAATATGATTCACAATATTTCCGTTAGAGAGAAGAAACACCGCTTACCTGTTGAGTTTTATCGAGGGAAAATATCTGTTGCTTTCACCCTCTGCACAAAAGGTAATTTTTCGTTTCTCGAACATAGTGAACTGGTAGAGATATGCATTGGAATCTTGAGAAAGAACTCGTCTCTTTGCGGATGCATTGTGCCGGTATATTGCTTTATGCCTGATCACCTTCATCTTGTTCTTTTTGGGGTAAAAGACGATGCTAACTTATGGAAAGCAGTAGTGCAATTCAAGCAAAAAACAGGATTCTATCTGAAGAAAGATTGCTCTCAATTCCAGTGGCAAAAGGATTTCTACGACCATATAATTCGTCAAGATGAAAATCTATTAACACAGATTAGATATATTCTGGACAATCCAGTGCGCCGTGGGCTTGTTAATAATTGGAATGATTATCCCCTTATAGGGAGTATAGGTATTAAATTAGAAGATGTTTTGCAAGAATGCCTATGATGGATCCCTGTGGTAGCCGCAACCTTTAGGTTGCGTATTATCCGCAGGCTAAAGCCTGCGACTGCCGAAGATTTGTAATTAGGAATTTTTATATAACCACTGCGTTATTATGATCCTTTTTTCTCTATTATTGTCTGTCACCCTTGCCATCCAACAGATAGACATAAATCATGCATCTCTTGATGAGATCCTGACCCTTCCAATACCAGAGGAGAATGCACACTCACTCTACAATTGGGTATTAGCAAAGGGTGGCTTTCAAAGCATCTATGAAATAAGGGAACTTAAATGCATCGATGGAGAAGAATTCGAGCGTATCAAACCCCTCATAAAGGTATCACCGGTTGACGAGGAGAGAGCTGTTTCCCAATATATAGAAGATGTACAGGAAAGGCTCGTATCGGAAGAGAGCCCCTCTGAAGCTGCGGTTGACAAATGGGAGGAGCTTGCGGTATTTCCCATGGATATAAACACGGCTGAAATAGACGATATTCTGCTGCTTGACAGGGTAAACCTTATTGACGCCAC
>CAZRTU010000025.1:0-11184 GCA_964603075.1 uncultured bacterium | reverse complement strand
CATCTGTATGAATGATGTCCAACACCCAACCTCTCGTCTACAAGCGTCCTTACCAGTCTGCCAGAGGCATCATAGATGGACAGATTGACCTCGGCTGCGGATGCGATCGAGAACCTGATTTCTGTACTCAGAGTAAATGGATTGGGCGCAATAGCTTCTATCCCTGTAAACTTTACATCCTCTATGCCAGTGCATTGCCCCTTGACACTGAGGTCAAACCTCCTCACCTCTCCCGGAATCTGCCTGTCCAGATATAAAGCCGGATCAGTAAGAGCGGTCTGTATTGAGACATCTGACCTCTTAGATGTGTTAAGGAAACTATATCTCGAACTCTCTGCCAAATCAAAGGTCTCTCCCGACTCATCTTTGAGTGTAAACTCATAACCACTGACATCACCCTCAAACTCCCAGGAGAGCTCCGCCTCATCATTGTTTGTATTAAGCACCACCTCAACAGGAATATTCTTCTCCCCCTCGAAATCATCGAGTTTAAGCTGCTGGAAGCCCACATCATCCTGAGGGATATAGAGCATCACGTACTCATCAAGTGGTGGAATGAATTCAACAATGGAGGCAGCCCTGCTGTCATCCGATACACCCACATAGTTATACTCATCAACCAGATCACCCGACCTCACAGATAACCGCAGACGCCAATCCCATGAATTCTGGTCTCCCGACATTCCATCTCCTGCTATGACGGGGCTATCTTTGGGAAGTCCGACCCACCAGGGAATGTACATATGTGGGGGGAAGGTAACACTCCCAATGCCCGGAGTCGAGACCTGTACCCAGAAGCCCATCATCGGGAATATCCATCCATCCCAGCCGCCTTCAGGATAGAAGATATATTGGAACCCATTGAACCACTTGGCGACGTAATTTACATTGTTCAACCCCAGGCTGTCAAAATGAAGCACGCTGTCACCAAACATCACCTTCGTTGGTGTCGTGGATAAAGACCAGTAGGGATATGGATTTCCTATAAGATTCCATCCCGAGTAATATGGATGCGGATGGAGACGGAATACGAACGTTTCATGTGGCAGGATGGGAGGCACTCCCATAACGTCTGCATATTCCTCGGTATAGTTTCCCAGCATATAACCTCCCGCAGGATATCCCGCTGGGAACCCCACGTTTGAGGGAGGAAAATAAGCCTGAGGGGGCTCGTCGAATCCATATATACTAACCGCTTCACCAGGGAAATCATCGCCAAATGTATAATCTGATTCGGGGTCGTCGTACGGTGGTATCAATACAGCTGGCACGCTGGTAAGATTCCACCCAAGATGTAGAGGAAGCCAGGTAACAATCGTTAAAGGGTCTGGACCTCCATATGCCCCCTGATCGAGCCAGGTGCCGTCCCAATCATAGCCTTCACCATTTTTGTAATCAACAATCCACCCTGCATCAATACATGGAGAGTCCCAGGTGAGCTGGACTCTGTATAGATGGAGGAGAGGGTTATCAAACAGGTTGACATAGAACGTATCTATCATGCCCCAGGGGTCCCATAATGGACCATAATAATTACCAAAGAGGTTACTGCCTAAAAGGAGAATATCTTGTTTATCGCCGCCCTTCTCTCTCGAAAATGGGTATTCCCTTGTCGCACTGTAGTCTAAATTCCCAGTTATACCATCCTGTTTGTCGTCGCCCTTCGTTTTAAGAAAGGGAAAATCCCAAACCACACCAATGGCATAATTCCCAGCTATAATGTTATTCCACAACCAGGTATCAGAAGCTATCATATAGACACAGGCTGGTGCAAATTCTGGGTCTTTTGGAACTGTGTTATTTATACCCTCCTCTGCTATGTAGCCGGTCTTGTTATCCGTGTCACTCACAAAAGGCCGTATTGAAACGTCCGAGAGGTGCATATTTGAAAAGACCTCCTCGACATATGACATCATCCCCTCTCCGATGATCTTCGTAACATCCTCAAAGAGGTCGGGACCGATATCGGGTAAAGGCAAATCTTCTTTGGCAACACCATACATAGCAACATTATCAACCATAGTGTTGTTGTATATATCAGAAAATATCGGAAATTGCCTATCATATTTACCCAAATAACCAAAAGGCCACCATACCTCAGCAATGGCAGCACCAGTAATCTCAGCAAAGTTCGCGCGGAAGATATTGTTCCTTATGTACGCCTCACAGGAAAAATAGTATTCGGGGCGATCTAACCACTCGTCTGTCCATATACATACTGCACCCCCCATTCCATATGGAAATCCATCTGGAAGGAAAACCTTATCTCCAGGCGTCTGTCCTCCTTTGTCAAACCCAGCGAAGTTGAGCGCAAATATGTTCTCTTCGATCTCGACCACTACCGGCACAGCAGGGCCATCAAACTTATAGATATCTCCGGCACCTCCATAGACATTAATCGCCCCCCCTGCCAGGCCGAAGTTAAGGAGGAAGACATTATTGGTGATTTCTACGTGACACGACTCTATAAAATTTTTTGCAGGTGGCATCAGGCCTAATACATTTATTGCTCCACCCACTGCCCCAGGCAAAATTCCGGGGTCACGGAATCCAAAGTAACCACATAACAGGAAAACAAAACCGTCTATCGTTATGCTGTCACTATCCATTATTAAAATCCCGCCACCGTCTGGTCGATCACCCTTCGGTAAAAGTCCTAATATAACCGCCTCCTGGCGGTTACGCGATAAGAGGGTAATGCCAACCTTACCAACAATTGCTATGTGCTCCGGGTATATCCCTGGACCCACTGAAATAGTATCCCCGGGTCCTGCCATATCCACTGCATCCTGTATGAAGGAATATTCCTCAGGCACCAGCAGCTGACCTGCATAAAGCGGTAAGCTGATAAACAGCGCCGCAATCAACAATGACAAAACGCCTTTACACATACACCCTCCTTTGTAAAAACTAGGAAATGTGGAAATTATCTTAGCTAACTTCTCGTAATTCCTTAGCTAACGAATAACCTACAGTTTTTAAAGTAATTATCAATTTTTTGCTTGCCTTCCCTGATTCTTGTAGGGGTCGGATTCCTGCCCGACGGGTATACGACTCGTTTCTATAGAATTCTTCAAATCTTAATCTCTCTACTGAAGGATTGTTATCTATATACTTACGAATATTATGTAAGGCCTTCTCGTTCCTTATTACATGCTCATAATAATTCCTTTGCCAAAATTTCTGCTTCACCTCGTGAGTAACTAATGCTTTGAAAACCCTTACAACTTCAGATAAACTCCTTTTCATCCCTTCAAAAGCAAAGATTACATGGATGTGAGTCGGCATGAGAACATACCAGTCTATATTCAGACCGCTAAATCGTTCAGGTAGTGAAAACAATATTTGCTCAACTGTGTCCCTATGTATAGCAATGTTTGGTTTTTTTTGCTGGGTACAAATAGTGACAAAATAGTATCCATTTTGACTGTAATCGTACTTTCGCAATCGTATTTCTTTCCGTTTAGAAAGGGACTTATTTGCGAGTTCGATAAATCGAACCCCTACATTTTTGCTTTCAAATTCTCTCATATTATTCCCCACAGTAACAGAAATAATATCACTGGAAATCAGTCAGCAAGTGGGAGTATGTCTTAATTTAACTTGGTATTTTTATCTACAGGGGAGTCAATACGAAAAGAAAAGGGATGGCGACTGATTCCCATCTCAAGCCACCATCCCTTAGGGAAAAATCCTTACCTTAAGACCAGTAATCGCTTGGTCGCCCTGAAATCTCCTGCCGTTAGTTTGGCAAAATAGACACCAGCACATGAAGGTTTCCATGAGATGTCGTAGTAGCCCGCGCTCTGGGTCTCATCAACAAGAGTATTTACGAGTCTTCCAGATGCATCGTATATCTTTAAAGAAACACCAATCTCTTTTGGTATCTCGTATCTTATTGCCGCATTTCCTCTTACGGGATTCGGTTCACATCCGCGAAGGGCGAAGACCTCTGGAACCTCCTCAGCACCCATCTTGGCTCCACCGACCACTGTAAACGCCCTCACAGCAACGTTATTTATCAGAATCGGGTCTTCAAATGCAGTCTGTATGGTTACAGTAGCAGTATATGTTCCTGAGTAGAGGATGGGTATTCCGCCCTGGAAATAAACGGTCGTCTCCTCAGCTGGTGCAAGATTCCACACATTGGCGCTCTTTGAGCCAACGATGTTGCCATTCTCGTCCGCAAGCTTGTAGTAAACGACAAATGATATAACAGGCTCAGGTCCCTGTGGGGAATTGTTCATGACTGTAGCGTAGGCATCGAAGACACCCGCATCAATGACATCGGGGTCATCAGGATTGGGGCAACCCACCACTGCTGCATCGTACGGTGCAGAAGGGACCCTCGGAGGTCCCTCTATATCATCTACATGGAGATATAAGTCGTCATAAGACACGCACCTTATAGCAAGATAGACGTTTTCACCTGCATAGCAGCCGAGTGGGAAAGTGTACTCAGTATATCCATATGGTACGTCCGTGACAGTGCCAAGCAAGTCTGTGAAGTCACCTACGCCTGTTCCAGTCGTGGAGAGCCAGACCTCAAAGTCCTCGAGCAAGGATGACGAATAAGACCTTGCCCAGAAACTGAAGTAATCGATGTCGAACTCTCCCTTGAGGTCGTCAGCCGGCACCTCAAGCATGGGGGTAATGAGCCAGTCATCGTTCCCGCTGGAGTTGTAGTGAATCCTTGCCGCCCAGTCGCCAAAGTGGGGATTATAATCATCGGCATACCACTCGTACGAGTCTCCGTCTGCATTAATTACTGTCCAGTCATCGGGTATGGCACCGCATTCAAAGCCCTCATAGATACCCTTCCTCAGGTCTTCGGCACTCCTCGGGTTGATGCCAAACTCATCAAAGCTGTAGTCAACGACACCTAAGATATGGGCAAACTCCTCTCCTATGTCAGGTTCGCCGTAATCGTAAATACCATCGTCAATCTGACACTCACCAGACCCGTCGTCCACATACCACTCGTCATAGTTGTTTACTCCCTGTGTAACCTCGACTCCACTCACCCTGACCAGGCAGCCCTCGTAGGGTTCAGCGTCCGCACCGTTCTTAGTGAGATATAGGTCTCCCGTCCATATCCAGCAAGGATCAGGGACGGTGTGTCCTGATGAGAAGATTTCCCAGTCAGAAACGTTCAATATCTCTGTCATACCAAAGTACTCCTCCACCTCACCTGTGACAGACAGATAGTCGCCAATCTCGGGTTCTAGTTCTACGTCATCTGTAAACACCCAGACACCACACCATGGTCCTCCTGGCATCTCCTCGAGCCAGAATCCGTTATACTTTGTGGCAGTAACGATTCCACTTATGGTTACGATTTGTCCTTCGTAAGGGGATGGATATGTTCCATCGAGGCCCGGGTCTTCTGTATACTGGACATCGTATAAAGAGAAGTAATGCAATCTTATGTTTGCAGCACGGTAAGTAAGAGTGCCTGAGACATCAGGGAAGGTACCATCTTGATATTTGTATTTGGCCCTATTTGTCTGAGAGGTATAGCGGAAGGATGGATAACCAGAAGTATAGTCACCGTCCCAGTTTTGCCAGTAGACAATTAGATTGTCAGTACCATTGTAACTGAAGGGGTTATCAAGAGGAATAACATTCCAGCCAGAACCGTCAAAGGTCACGTCTCCTTCGTAAACCAGAGTAAATCCAGCTGCAACAGGGTCATCGTAAGAGCCGTCGGGAAACTCGGCGAGGGTAGTATGTTTCATATAGATCTTCTGATTATAGAAGGTATAGTTAGAAGGAGTATTAGATACATCATAGGAAATCTTGGTAATCTCGAGAGACGAACCAATCTCGGATTGCAGATAAATCACCTGCGACCAGCTGTAGTCCCAAAGCCCATAGGTTGGAATATAACTTGCGGTAGATGTGCCAGTCCCAATCTCTACATAACCCCCAAATGCCAGCGTTGCTGTAAGCAACAATATAGATATCAAGCTACTCTTTTTCCACATGCCTCCCCCTTTTCAATAAAAATAATTCAAAAATTATAAAGGGGTTGGCGGAGTTTGCCCGCCAACCCCCTTTGTCTCTATTCAACTATAACCAGCTTCTTGGTGGACTTGAAGTCACCTGCAGCGATCTTGTAGAAGTAGATGCCCCTTGCAACTCTCTTCCCAGAATCGTCTGTGAGGTTCCAGTCAACACTCTTATAACCAGCGGACTGCTCGCAGTTTACCAGCGTCCTCACAACCCTGCCTGTGATATCATAGACTTTCAAATTCACCCCCGAGGCTGTCGGCAGACCGTATGCAATTCTCGCTCTATCTTTAACAGGGTTCGGGTGGCTCTGGGACAGGAAGTATACTTCGGGTGCCTCATCAACTGCCATCTTACCGCCTCCTCCTATCAAGACTTCCATCTCTACCATATTATTGTCTTGGAGTGCAGGCGATTCAAATGCATTCTGTATGAGTACGCGAAGTGTATAGGTTTCTGCTGCGGGCACCCAGTCAGGTGAGAACCAGACGATCCTTACACTACCTGCTGCCAGGTCTCTTACATTCTTGGAGCTTGAATAGACCAGGTTACCCTCGCTATCCATTATCTTCATATACACCCTGAAGTTCGCATCGGGGCCCAACCTGTTGTTCTCTACTTCTGCACAGAGATGAACCGCATAACCTGGTTCTATTACCTCAAATCCAGGCTCAGCACATATGCTATTAACCCATGTGTCGTATCGCATTTGTCCCGTGAGTCCTGTTGCTAAAACATCATCTACATACAAACCAGGATAAGGAACCGAACCATCAGAACCGAAATGCCACCTTATAAAGAACGAATCACCCTCACTTACATAGTCTGCAAGGTCGAAATCGACAAGTTCCCAGTATCCCTGGTCATGACCCGAGAATATAGACTCTGGATAGAGCGGATTTGAGGTGTTTGCCGTGCGGTCATAGCCCCTTGTGGGTGATACAACCCATGTTGAATCCTCCACTGTGATCTTGACATTTCCACCATCATATCCGGATTCCGTGTCATACCAAAGCCAGAAAGAAAGAAAAGGACTGTCAGAGAGAGCATGAAACTCCCTTATAAGACTGTAGTCGGCATCATCTTCATAGTCATCGTCGAGGACCGTTGCCCAGAGGTTATCCCCAGAGTGGGCTGAACCGGGACCGGATGTAGGTGCACCCCACTCCCAACCAATCGTTCCGCTCTCAACGTACGCAACGAATCTACCATCGGTTAACTCGAAATCTTCAGCCCAACTGTAGACAGAGAAAGAAGTATCAAGTGTATCATTATAAGGATTAACATCTCCAGGACAGGATGCTATTGTCGTTGCATTAAATGAACCTTCCAGGGCAGTCCAGGGAGCAAAGGATACAGTATCCCAGGCACCAGAAGCAACAGCCGCTGTCACCTCACTATAATATACGCTACCACCGTCATCAAATATTTCAAAGCTCATAGGGAAGGTCTCTACTACATTGCCTCTGTTAATTACAACAACCTGGGGTATAACAATATCTCCCTCAAAGATGTCATCTACTCCAGGTGTGATGATATCAAATACCTCTATGTCATGCTCTGGAACTATCTCTGTAATACCTGTTCCCGTGACGAAATCGATGTACCAGTGGTCTGCAAAATATCCTGTGTATTTAAATGCGATATATCCTGTCAAGCCACTGTACGAAGAGAGGTCAATAGGACCGTAGGGTGTCCAAGCCCCCGTACCAACAGGTATCTGCTCTACCTCAACATAATCACCGTCCGCGGGGTCAGGGCTTCCTGTTGATACCCAGATGCCATGGTATTCATAATAGGTAGCAAAATATTGATATTGATAGAATGATATCTGGGCTCCAGGGCCAAACTCAACGGGAGAGGTTACAAGCCAGTCCTCACAGGTAACCATATCATCCTGATGCCAAGCACCGTAATTGCCCTCATAGGGAGCACAGGCGGGAACATCCGGGCATCCAACATATAGTGATTGCCATCCGTGGTTGCCGGCTACATCACCTGTCATGTATGTCTCCCAACCATAAGGTGGAAAGACTCCGGACTCGAAGTCTTGGACATAACTTATTGCTCCAAAGGTTGAATAGGCTGAATCATTTGCGGGATTCTCGTCGATATCAAGGTCAGTATATGAAACCGCCTCGAATGAGCCCTCGTCTACCGTGAAATCGGGGAAGGTAAGTGTATCCGATAAACCCGGAGCGAGTGTGGTGTTTATTACCTCTGAATAGACCTCATCCCTTGCGCCATCGTATATCTTGAAGTAGGTATAGAAAGTCTCCGTGTTCAAACCAAAGTTCTTTATTCTCGTCTTTGGAGCAACCACCGTTCCCGCGGTGTAGGTTCCGGATGGCTCGATTATCGAGAGTGCAGCGACGTCATGGTCGAGTTGTATGCCCGTCTCGACTATAGCTCTTATATTCCAGTTGAGGCTTAAGCCCATAGGCCATAACTCCTCCCACGGACCAGGTGATATGTATACCCAGTCACCTTTACCCTGTACAGCAGGCCCAGCATCAACACCAATAGGATACTCACCAGCAACATGCGTAACCTCAACTGAGACCCAGAGATCATTCCCTACGTCGAGCAGAACAGGACTGCTTAGGTCTATCCTGTGCCATCCCTGCCCAATCGCAGTATATGGCTCCTGGGTTATAAGGGCACCCGGGCTGGTGGGTGTATCTCCCTCATAGATCTTTATATTGCAAGAATGTGTCCCTGCCTCGTGATGGAAGAATGTTACAGATGACAGCTGCCATCCACTATAATCTCCAAGTTCATCAGGAGTTATCCTTATTGCTCCCTCGAAGGTGCCACCTTCAGTAAGTCCAACACCATTGTTATCCCATGGACCATCAAAATGGATCGTGTCCTCTGGTACTACCATGCTGACATCGAAATCACCTGTGAGCGTATCGTTTGATGGCTCCTCATCTATTCCCAGCTCTGTATACGCCTCTGTCGTATATGACCCAATCGCTGTGGTCCACGCAGGGAAGTCAACTGTCTGTGTTGCACCCGTATTGACGGTCACGTCTGTCTCAGTCTCTGAATACACCTCATCCCTTGTGCCGTTGTATATCTTGAACGTGACGTCAAAGGTCTCATTGTTGCTGCCAAAGTTCTCTACCTCGACGCTCGGAGTAACCGATACTCCTGGCATATAACTTCCAGTAGGCGCATTTATTGCAGTTACACCAACGTCGTGGTCGAGAGGATACCAGACAGATATGTCGTCTACAAACCATTCGTACCAGAGACCATCGTTGGTTGGTCCGTCAACAGCCTGCCAGGCAAGCTTTATGGTCTCGCCTGCATAGGCTGAGAGGTCTATAGCATAGGAATATGCCCAATAATTCCAGGCATTGCCAGGCTGTGCGCTCATATCGAAAAGCTCTGTCCAGATCGTGCCGCCATCAGTAGATACCTTAACATAATAATGGTCTGCATATGTCGAGCCTTCATAACCGTATGTCCAGAACGTTACATAATAAGTACCCGAACCAGTAGTAAGATCAATATCAGACGTTATCAACCACTCATCCTGATGAGAATATGACCACCATAGACCAGAATTATACGCCCCTGAATGAACCCCAACGCTACCCGGTGAGCCGTCTGTCTGAGTCCAGTAACCAGGGCTCGGTCCAGACACATCGGTGTTTGTCTGTATTAAAGTCCATCCAGTGGGTGGCCACGCTCCCTCAAATCCCTCTTCGAGGATAACAGCCTTCTCTGATTCGCTACGTGTGCCTATAATCTGCCTTCTCGTAAGTTCTGTTGCCACATATTCACCATCCCTTGATACCATAACTCTATCGGGAGAAGCAGTAGCTCTATACGCCTCAAGAGTATTTATTCGCTCGTTAACCACTATCTTCTTCTCGTACACTACCCTCTCTTCGGAGGGGAGCTTGGCAATCTCCTCGCTGGTCATAGCCAGAAGGATACCTGAAAAAGCAACCAGTGCTATGACCGCTGACACTAACAACGTCTTCCCTCTCATAAAACCTCCTTTCTTATACTCGCTTTCAAAATTGAAAATTTAATTGTCGGGGCCATACCCCCTCATACATTGTCACATAAAATACAAACTAAATTCGTAGGGCAAGGCTTTAGCCTTGCATATAACAGCAAACCTAAAGGTTTGCCCTACATTCTCTGGACACCACTTAGAATAACTTTTTGGTTTGCCCTACATTTCAAGCAGTTCAGGGTGGTGCTCCGAACCAGGCGGAACACCACCCATTAGAATTACTATTTCATCACAACCATCTTCTTGACGGACTTGAATTCACCGGCATCGAATTGATAGAAGTATATTCCTGATGCAATCTCAGCTCCATGCTCATTCTTCATATCCCAGTTTGCCGTGTAGTAACCGGGCTCCTTGGTCTCGTTCACAAGGGTTCTCACAACTCTACCAGAAACGTCATATACCCTTATAGTCACGTCAGTAGTCTTTGGTATAGCATATCTTATGATTGTACTCGTCCTGACAGGATTGGGTGCGTTCTGATGCAGTGCAAACACCTTTGGAAGTTCATCTACAGCCATCTTGTGTCCACCAGTGCCAATATAGATATCTTTTGTCATCATATTGTTGGCAAGAATCGGATCCGTGAATGCCGTCTGTATGGAAACTGTGACGGTGTAGAGACCGCTCTCGTTGAACACTACGTCACCCGAGAACCAGACCGTATCTGTAACGGACCCGGGCAGGTCAGCCACATCGTAGAATCTCCGCCAGTAGATATTGCCGTCTTTATGTATCTTGTAGTGGACCCTGAATGAGAGTTCTGGACCTTCCAGTGGGCTGTTGTTTGAAATAACCGCGCAGGGATGCAATAATGTTCCCACTGGCAGTGTATCAATCTTCTCGTCGCAGATGTTTACACAGATATCATCTACTGAGACATCGTAGGGAATCTTCGGCACAAGATTCACACCAATGACGTCATCCACGTACCACTCATCATCGTAGTCACCATTGTAGACGAACGAGATATAAATCTGTTCACCTTCGTAGTCGCAGAGTCCTACAGGCCCATACATTGTCCAGTCAGAAGGTGCCACACCTGTCTCCTCGAGTTCATAGAAGTCGGCATCGGGAACACCGCTGCCTGTAGAAATCCAGAGACCATGGTACTCACAATATGAATAATAGTTTCT
>CAZRTU010000024.1:0-11222 GCA_964603075.1 uncultured bacterium | reverse complement strand
ATACGCCTGACTATCATAAAGACGGCTGCGAGTGTAATCAATATCCAAGCGCGGCTGCGTGTTATACTTACAAGTTTAATCGCCATGTAGGCGACTAATATCTGATATGCTATGGACAGTGAATAAAATATGTAGGATATATTCGTAGTCATTACAAGTCAGGCAGAATAGATGTGGGATATATACGAGGATCCTCGTATTATATATTATGTAGGAATTTACTGTTTAAGATGCGAGTTCTTTGATTCTCTGGAGAAATCTCTCGGCATCGAAGGGTTTCATTATGAAGTCATCTGCCTTCAGCTCCAGAGCCCTCTTCCTATCCACCTCAGTACCTCTACCTGTAAGGATGATTATGGGAATTTTGCTTGTCATCGCTGAGGTCTTTAGCCTTTCGAGAGTCTTAAATCCACCACCCGCTGGCATAACAAGGTCAAGTACAATAATATCGGGAACATCTCTGTGGGCGAATTGAATTGCCTGGAGAGCATCAAAGGCAACTACAACCTCATAACCCTGGGTATCTAAAAGATCTGTCAAGAGACCTACTATATCCCTATCGTCGTCCACTACCAAAACTCTCTTAACTAAATTATCCATGATTCTGTGATGTTTGTTAACGGAAAATTACGCCTGTTTACAATTATGTATTATATAATAGTTTTGACCAAATGTCAAGTAAAAAATATAACATACCTTAGAAATTATAAGCCCGTCTGGAGTTTAAAAAGAGAGTTTCTGTTCTGGCGGAGGGAGAGGGATTCGAACCCCCGGTCCGCTTATACGAACACACGATTTCGAGTCGTGCGCCTTCATCCGCTCGGCCATCCCTCCACTTACTGTTTTCTCCTCACCCTCAAGATGAGCCCTTCAATTCCCACTACCTCGACCTTCTCGCCCCTTCCAATTACCTCATCGGATTCTGCATTCCATAACTCACCGGCTACAAGAACAACACCCTCACCCTTTATTCTCTTCTGAACCTTTCCGATCTGCCCTATTATCCCCTTCCTGCCAGTGGTTGGCTTTCTCCTCATAGCCTTGAACGCCATACCAAGTGCAAACACAAAAAATCCACCGGTCAATATGGAGGTGGTTATTATAAGGGGAATGGAGATCTGCAGAAAAGACGCCTTAGAACGAATGAGCATTATCGATCCAAGGACGAGCGATATAACACCGCCGATTGCAAGTGGTCCATAGGTGGGAGTGAGAACCTCAAGAACAAAGAAAATTGCTGAGAGAATTATCAGCGCAAGTCCTGCGTAGTTTATAGGTAGCATCCTAAAAGCAAAAAAGGCAAGAAGCAAACAGACAGCGCCAAACACCCCGGGTATAAAAGTCCCCGGTCTTGAAAACTCAAGGATCAAACCGTAGATACCAAGTATGAGAAATATATACGCAAGATTGGGATTTGCCAGCTTGGAGAAGAATCTCTCTCTAAAGGTCTGTCTTATTTCAACAACTTCCCTGCCCTCTGTGGTAATTGTCTCTTCTCTGCGAACAAGTTCTACCACCATTCCATCTATGAGTGATAGAAGTTCCTCCCTGGAATCTGCTACAAGATCTATAACGCCAATGTCAAGTGCCTCCGCCTCCGTTATTGAAACACTCTTCCTTACAGCCTCCTCTGCCCAATCTGCGTTCCTATCTCTCTTTTCTGCAATAGACCTTATGTATGCTACCGCATCATTGACTACCTTTTCCGCCATCTTCTCATCGACCTGTTGCTGTCCTATACTTACAGGGTGTGCGGCTCCTATGTTCGTCCCCGGGGTCATGGCTGCAATATGAGAAGCCAAGATAATAAAGACACCGGCGGAGGCAGCCCTTGCACCCGATGGAGTAATGTAAACAATTATAGGTACGTCTGCATTCAATTCCGCCTTCACAATCTCCCTCATTGCCTCGTCCAATCCTCCTGGAGTATCCAGCTCGATTATAAGAGGGGAATCGTTCTCTTCAGCTAATTCTATGCACCTCTTGCTATACTCCACACTCATAGGTTCTATAATACCATCTATTTTGGCGGCATATATTGGAGAAAGCGATAGAAAAAAAAGAATTATAAGCATATTTCCTCCTAAGAATAAATCCCGATTATTCGTTATACATCAAAATTACAGTCACAAATCCAAAAACCCGACTCTATGATTTAACCTTCTTTCTTATCATCACAGGTTCTATATATATTGGTTCTATAGGATCTACTGGAGTCTCTCCTCTCTTGCTTAAAATCAAGCCCTGATAGGCTACATCCTCTCCTCTGGGTGAATCTATATTTGGTGTAAGAATATACGCCCTCGGTCCAAGCCTGTTCAATAAAAGATCCCTGTGGACCCTTGCGCCGTTACCTAAAAAAAGTGCATCTCCCTCTATCTCTTGGGTGAGAACACCTATCTCTATCTTCCCTGTAGGAATAACCTGGTTATTTCCTCTGTAAACCGCAGCATAAACCATGCCCCTCTTTGCGTCGAGCATGGGCACAATCTGTTCAAAGCAGTCTTTAAATCTGCAAATAAGGGGGTCGAAGGTCGGTATACCGTATAGGGGCTTGGAAAGTGATAGAGATAATCCTTTTATCGTTGCGAGTCCCACCCTAATACCGGTGAAAGAACCGGGACCGATTGTACAGGTATAGACATCTATATCTTCAAATGTTAGTCCAGCCTCTTTAAGAGCTTCCTGGATCACAGTATGAATTCTGTCTGCTGAGGGTCCACCGTTGTTTGAGTAGCTGCTGTATAATACCTCTTGATCTTCAACGATACCCAACCCAATAGCGAATGTAGAGGTGTCTATACCAAGTGCTATCATTATCCCATTATATCTCAATTTTAAGTAAAAGTCAAGCAAAATTTTTTGATACAAGGCGAATAAACATTCTGAAAATCATCGTGCATAGCGTTAAAATCCAATAGATTAAACTTGACATTCTTTTTTTTTTGTGGTATCATAATACAGCGCCGGGATAATACACAAAAACGTTATCTTAGATTATGTGGGTTGGGAAACTAAAAACCGGGATCCTGCTTGCAAGGCCGATAAACGGAATCCTTGCAGGAGTATCCGTTATAATCGGTGCTCTTCTTACAAAAACAGGAATAACACAATCCATCTGGCTTGCGGCTATATCATGTTTCTTCATAACAGGTGGAGGCAATTCTATCAACGACTTCGTTGACCAGGATATCGATAGGATAAATAAACCCGAAAGACCCATACCATCAGGAAGAATCTCTGGCAGTAATGCTCTGATCATCTCTTATACACTATTTATAATAGGAATAGCAATTGCGTGGTTAGTATCCTTATGGTTAATAGAGATGGCGATTCTCGTTACTGCCCTTCTTCTTCTCTACTCCTTTTCTTTAAAAAGGAGAGGGCTGAGAGGTAACATTGCAGTTTCCTTTCTCGGGGGACTTCCTTTTGTTTATGGTGGACTGGCATCCAGACACGTCCTGCCAACCTTGATACCTTTTTTCTTTGCGTTTCTCTTTCATCTCTTAAGGGAACTGGTAAAGGACATAGAGGACATTGAAGGAGACAGAGGATATGCCAAGACCTTTCCTATAGTTCACGGTATACCAAAGACCCTCAAGTTCGTAAATATAATATTGGTCATTATTATACTATATACCTTCTTTCCGTACCTGGTAGATATATACGGATTACCTTATATGATAACAGTCTTTTTGCTTGTGGATATTCCATTGGTCGTGGTGGCAGGTCTAATCAACAGAGGTCGAATAAAGTTCAGCCTTGCAAGCAAAGTGCTCAAATATCTTATGATAGGAGCTCTATGCTCATTAACACTGGCAGCTTTTTAGCAATTGAATAATCAGCATCTTTCCTTTACAATAGGATTTAACTACAAAGACGGTAACTCTCAAGGGAATATTCTATCATTACTCATTCTTCAAAGCTCATCATTCCCTTATCCGGAAGCTAAGATATTGGTGTTCCTGTGCATCATCCCGTTTTTATTTAATGTTTGATCTTTCATTTATCTCGCTAAACCCCACATTCTACATTTACATTTGTATTTTTGATTTTTGATATTTGTTATTTGTATGTATCCACGGGGGGATATATGGATTATTTTGCTCATGAGACTGCTGTGATTGACGAGGGAGCAACCATAGGGAAGGGTACGAAGATATGGCATTTTTCGCATATCATGGGTGGTGCAGAAATAGGCGAAAACTGCGTAATAGGACAGAACTGCTTTGTCGCAAAAGGTGCTGTGCTTGGAAATGTTGTGAAGCTTGAAAACAACGTATCAGTATATACCTTTGTAACTCTTGAGGACGGTGTCTTCGTCGGTCCTTCTGCGGTCTTTACAAACGATATAAACCCGAGATCCTTCTACCCTAAGGGGGGTAAGTGGATTCCCTCACTTGTAAAAAAGGGTGCGAGTATCGGCGCGAATGCAACAATACGCTGTGGTATTACAATCGGGAGATGGACGCTTGTAGGAGCTGGTGCAGTAGTAACCAAGGATATCCCAGACTATGCAGTCGTGGTTGGTGTCCCTGCCAGGCAAATTGGATGGGTCTGTGAGTGCGGTGAAAGGATTTCTTTTGAGAATAAAGACACGGTATGCAGTAAATGTAAAAGGAAGTATACCTTAGAAAACGGTCTCTGTAAAACATTATCCTGATTTTCTACCTGTAACTTGTGCCGAGATATGGACATATATGATTTCCCTCATCTATATGAGATTACCTTCAGAACCGTACCGCCTTTTAGTATATGGCGAGCAGAGTGGGCAAGAGAGGTCCATAAATTCCTTATCTCACTGCCTAAGAAACCTTCTTCAATCGTAGATCTATGCTGTGGGACAGGGTTCCTATTCCCAATGATAAAAAGTATCTATCCTGACGCAGAGATGGTGGGGATCGATATCAGCGATTCTATGATTAAATTTGCAAATAAGCATCATACCTTTGTCGAATTCAGGTGCTCTGACATAACTTCGGTAAAAAATAATTTTGAGGTGGTTATTATGGGCGGTGGATTAACAACCATACCCGTAAGCACTGCCATTGATGCGATAGATAGAATATCACCCAGTCACTTCATCCTATCAGGCTACAGGATGTCACTGTGGAGTCTTACTCACCGACTGTTTGTAAGGTCTGTAATGGGAATAAAATGCCACATAAGCTCATCCTCTGATATAATCCATATCTTCGAGTCGCGCGGAATAGACGTATCTATAAGTCCTATAGACTGGTTCGAGGGGAGTTACGCAATATGGTCTGGGGTCAGACCTGAAAAAAGAATCTAGAACAAATTTTTCCCTTCTGTCGATTCCATATACGATTTGCTTACTGAAAGTCCCACTCGTACTATTCGACTCTAAATCTCTTTGCCAAAGACCTCGCAGTATTACCATACTCATCCGCTGCTAAGACCCAGTAATAATATTCTCCCTCAGAGAGTGTGCTGGCCACGACCAAAACCGTGTCCTGTGTGGTCTCTTCATATACAACCTGTGGGGGCCAGCCAATAAATATCTGGACAAGGTAGGATATCGGGAAGTCTGTTTTCAATTTGTGCCAGATAATCTGCAGATCATCTCCTGGTACTACAGCACCATCTGGAGGAGAGATAGACAGCGGGAATTCTCTGAAGATTCTTATAAGGTAAAAGGGAACGGAAGAGCCCCTCACCCCTTTTTGGTCGACAGCAGTAACCACAAATTGCGGACCTATAAGGAATTCTGAATTTCCTCCCGGACATTCATTCTCGGATATTCTGCATTCATACATCTGTGGCTGGGGATTGAATGCCATATACTTTTTGACCTCTAAAACCTCGACAAAAACCGAGTCGATATCCTGCAGCCCATCTGGATCCCCCACCTCTGCCGAAATGTATATATCCACCACACTGCCAATCCAGGTTGCCATTCTACTCGATAGCGCCGCCTGCACAATAGAGAACGGAATCCCATCTAAATTGAACAGAATCTCCCGTACCTCACCTGCATCTATCGCCACCTCCATGGAAGAATCCAGGTAACCAGACATCATGGCGGTTACATTGTACGCACCCTTATATACAGAGATGCAGAATCCACCTGTCTCATCCGTATTGGTGCTAACGGAGAGTTGGGTATCTATATTGGTGGCTGATACAGTCGCATCCTGTATGGGGTTGCCCGCAAAAGTCTTGACCAAACCTTTTATGGTTGCCTCTCCTGTGTAGAGAGGAGACCTCGGGTCAAGCGGATTATCCCTCTCAGGGTTGCATGTAACTACGACCAAAAGGATAACTATGAGAGTAAGATATCTTAGGTAGATCATCCGTATTCCCCCTTGGTCTGATTTAAGCTCTTCATAACTACTAATATATATAATACAAAATAAGGGAAATGTCAAGCACAAAACGATACAAAAATGATAATTGGGATAAATAAACGGGACGGATGCATCTTGCTCCCGTCCCATCATTTATCTTCCTGTTCACTATCTTAGAATTACCACCTTCTTTGTTACAGAGTATTCCCCAGCCTGAAGTCTCAGAAAATAGACTCCTTCCCTTAGGCCCTCTGTCCCGAGAATCTCGGTATGAAGACCCGCGTCTCTGTGTCCGGATGCAATCTCCTCAACAACCCTTCCGGTGACATCGTAGAGGGTCATATGGATTTTACACTCTGCAGACAGCACGAACTGAATGATTGGGTCAATTCTCGCAGGAGAAGGAGATATCTTTAGAGACATATCCCGTGGTTGCTCGTTATCATCCTCTACCCCATACATACCGGACAGGTCTGCGTTGACACCGGACACATTATCGGATGTGACATCAACTGGATACGGATAGTATTCAGTGCCATACCTGACGGCGGTGAATACTACTGTGTATACGTCGGGCGGGAGTCCACTAATCCTGTAGCTTCCATCGGGACGCGACCTTGCAGACGCATATTTCTTCCCATTACTTACTGCGTAAATCAATGCATCTCCAACCCCGTTTCTACCTGATAGGACTCTACCCGATATACCCATTGGACCACCCATAGCCCTGCATAGGGAGAAATCTGCTTCATCAGCAAACGAGCCCAGCGGAGTTGCGTTTTCGTAGGTGTATGCGTCTTCGTAAAATTCTGAAATATATCCTGGAGCGAAGGCTACGAGATAATAGCACAAACAGTATATAACGGGAATGTTCTCGATAGAATATTGTCCTGCTTCGTCTGTAAGAGCATAACCGAAGTATTGGGTATCTATACAATCTGAGAATAAGAGAACAATGGCATCCTCTATTGGATTACCTGTGAAATCCTCCACGACACTCCCGGAGATAACACCGTCCTCCGGAGAGCAAACCGGGAGAAAGAGATTGACTCCGGGAGTTATCTGATTGGCGATCACCTCCACTGGCTCGGCATAAAAACCCAATTGATATCCTTCGGCATAGACAGAGACAGTGTAGAAACCCCTCTGGAGTTCAAGCAGATAATCCCCCGTGGCATCGGTTGCAGTATAACCCCAGTACCAGTTGTCTACACCTTCAGCCCATATAACTGCCTCAGCTATTCCAACTGAATCTGTATCCTGCACCTCACCTGTTATAAATCCGATCTCCACTGGTTCCAAAGAGAAATCTATACCATTTTGTCCTTCTCCATCCTGAACCTCGACCTCGGTTGCACCATCCGGGTCAGGCGATTCAAGGTACCACTCCTCGTAAAACCCCTGCGCCCTTGAAACCACGTAGTAGTAACCACTCTCAAGTGAGTCTATTGTATAGAAACCCTCGCTGTCCACCGGAGACACCCCACCTAAATGTCCACCCTCCGTATAGGAGCTAACCCATGCATTCTCGATCGGTAAACCACCCTGTGTCGTCACCCTTCCCGATATCGAACCCGGTGACCAATCCCAATCAGCAGTGAGTTCAAAGTTTATGCCATCCAGGACCTCACCCTCAGGTACTATAAATGGCGTAGCCCCACCGAAGGTCCCGGATCCAAAGTACCACTCGGGTATATATCCAATGGCATCTGCAACTGCGATAACCGTATCCTCCGGTACATTACTGATCATATACCTGCCAGAGAAATCTGTATAGCCAATTGCTGTATCAAATGGCGCAGATATATTATAAACGGTGACACAGGCTCCATCTATGCCCAGAGCTGTCTGTTTATCGTATACCCAACCTGCAAGCGCTCTATTACCTCCCAATGTAGCAAAATAGAAGTTTATTCCGTAAACCTCCTCACAGCTGGAAACGTATATAGTATCAGCATCCTCAGGGTTTATCTCTTCATCCCACCACCTCTCTCCATAATCATCCCCGTCACAGAATACAAAGTAATGCCCTGAGGAGAGATCCCCAAAGGTATAGTAACCCTGGTGAGTATCCTGCACCTCAATGGGTGTTCCCCAATAATTTATGTACAGATAGAGGGTTGCCTGTATAAATATACTATCGTCTCCCATCACATATCCAGATATAGAGCCGGGCTCAACCAATGGAGAGAGGGTGAAATCTATATCGGGTGTTGTCTCTCCACCTTCCACTAACACCGGCTGGGCATCCTCCTGACTGCCCGACTCGCAATACCATTCTGAAGCAAAACCAACCTTATCTGCCTTGAGGATATAGCCCACGTCGGTCGGAAAGAGCGAATAGATATAGTAACCATTTGAATCAGTATGTGCAGAGGCAATTGAGTGATAGGAACCCTGTAGATAGAAAGACACCTCTGCACTGTCCAGTCTTTCGCCGGTGCTTTCATCAAAGACCGTACCCTCTATAAATCCATATTCCATGTATCCCGCGGTTAAAACAAAGTCTATGCCTGTGGTAATTCCTCCTGTGGAGTCTACAGATATTGGTACTGCATCATTTGGTGAAAATCCATCTCCCCACCACATTGGAATATACCCGTCCCTGAAGCAGTGGGCATAGTATACTCCTGGTGATAAGTCGATGGTGTAGATTCCAACGGTATCTGAAATCTCCTCGGCTACAGAGTTTCCGTAGGGATTTACGAATACTCGTATCAGGGCCCCGTCTATGGGGTGCCACAGACCATCGGTCACTGACCCCGTTATTCCGGAAGTAGCTTGCAGGATCCCGGTTAGCGAAACCAATATTACAGTTATAACACACGCCTTATTCATAAACCCTCCAGGTACACGGGTGTGATTATGACCTGAGATAAAGCCTGCGCGCCCTGCCGGCCGTCTTAACATATCGTAGGGCAAGGCTTCAGCCTTGCAACAAGCATTCCAAAACCTGACGCATGCCGGCGAGAAGGGTTGTCCTACCACAGTCACCTATGGTCATATAATATTACCTGAGAATTATTATCTTCTCTGTAGTCTTCCTGCCTTCTGCGGTGAACCTTACAAAATAAACTCCCTCTGGGTAATCTCCGTAGAGCATATCGGAATGCGTGCCCTGACTCCTCCACCCATTTTCCAGGTCCTCAACCTTTCTACCCAATGCATCGAATAGTTCAATATGAACATGACAACCATGGGCAAGAGAATAATTGACCTGTATGGGCATTCTTGAAGGGTTCTGAACTACAATATCCAATCCTCCTACTACAATCCCTTCCTCTACATCGGCCTCCGGTCCTAATAGTAATCCACCCTCCCACCAGTAGTGGTCAGGTGCAGGAACGGTACAGTCTGTAGAACTATCGATGAATGTCACTACCCATATTGGTAGTGGGTGTGCATCTTGCTGGAGCATCGTCTGCCATGCCTCATCGGTCAGTCTATTACTTATTGGCTGAATAAACTCAAAGTATGAGAATCCAGCACCTCTGGCTACGTATAACTCGCCCTCTATTGGCACTACTGCGTGTACAAAAAATGGATACCCCACACCCTCTTCAAGACACTGGTATGTATTGAGATCAGTGTGGACATCAGCCACCACGGGCATCTGATCGTCTGACTCAGGAAATGGTCCCTCTGAAGCCTCTTCATCGTATTCGTAATTAAATGACACGAGATTCAGAAGAATACCCCCAATCGAGTTTATCAACTCATAATCCTCAACAGATAGAGGTATATTCTCAAGCTCCATCTCGCTCAATACCTTAAGACACACGAGGAGATTCTTTAAGCCCGTTAATCTATCTTCATGGTCATAAAAGAGGAGATCCAGATTACAGAGTCCATCAATCATGTAATCTGCAAGTGAGGCAAGTCTGGCATATAGATGCGGATTTGGCTCAACATAGCCGGGTGTCTGGGGCGAAGGAGGGAGATCGCCGTATTCAGTGCTGCTCTGTTTTGCGTAGAGTATTGTGTCATGTCTCAGTTCTGCCCATGAGCCAAGTGATGCAAAGAGCTCCTTATCCTGCCAGCCGTCGTTCTGCATAAATATAGGATATCCATCCCCCTTGGGAAAAAGGAGCGGCATAAGTGAATAAAGCCAGTTCCAGTAAAGGTTTTGTGCCCATGTAGCATCGGGTAGAGCAGCAAATTCAATCCTGAGTGAATCCATCTTGTCTTGATAACCAATATAATCAGTCTCGTGGTATATCTGATCGAGAATCCAGTATGCCCTATCCGAGCCTAACACAGACATCACGTCCAGACCCTTAGGGAAGAACCTGGCTAAATCCGGTATGTTGTCGTAAACGAGCTGATCGAGAACGAACGAATCGGGTATATACCTCTGTCCCATTAATCGGAATCCCTTTCCAACGGTCCAGGTCGTAATCTCAGGCCCCGGGATGTCATTCGCTGCGTCTATGAATGCGTCGAGCAGGGTCTCGTCAGCGAAGTAATCCGGCGGCTGTGACGCGAAGTCCTCGCCATAGACATCCTCCATAATACCCAGATATTGATAGATGTTTATGTCATCCGTTCTGCCAACAAAGAAAACGGTTGGCACATAAATCCTCTCCCATACAGATAGGGCTGATTCATCCCCAACGTCCGTGTTGGAAATTGCGTAAACAAGGAGAAGCGCCATACGGGTGGACTCCCTAATATTATAAGAGGGTATCTCAACAGGTGGTTCTACCATGAATGTCATCCTGCCGAACCACATCATTGCTCTGAAATAACTCTCGAGTGAATCCGAGTCCGTATAGTGCCCTCTCGGCACATACTGGGAGTAGTCCTCTCTATAACCAAAGATCGGAGAGTAAGAGTACCCCTCATGGGCATATATGAGTGCAAGTTCTGAGTCAACGAGGGAGTTAACGAGAGCCAAAGGAACGAATGTACTGT
>CAZRTU010000023.1:0-11665 GCA_964603075.1 uncultured bacterium | reverse complement strand
CCTCAGTCGAAGAGCTTGCGCAATTCGTTCACTTTTGCCACTACCCTATCTATACACTTAGCAGTGTAATCATCGAGGATCTTCGCTGCCTCAGCTTCCTTACCGGCCTTTCTCAGTTCAACAGCCCTCCTCTGGATCTTGGGTAGTTCAGCCTCGAATTCTTTCTCAAGAGCATCGAACTCTGCTCTTACTATCGGATGTCTTACCTTCCAGTATCCAACCTTGCTTCCCCACACCTTACCTCTCGTCTTATCAAGAAGATCCCTGAACAACCACCAGTAAGACTTAGACGAGAACTTGTCCTCCGTCGCTTTGTCAGGAGCTATCACCCTCTTACCATAGGTGCCTGCGGTGGACAGTATCTCCGGCAGTTTACTACCATGGACAAAGAAGGGCACATAGCAGCTATTGCCGGGAGGTGTTGGAGACCACCAGAACACGGGAAGCTCGTCATCGGTCTTTGGCAGGATGGCAACGCAAGAGCTTGCAGTATTACCCCATGTAAATTTGGCAGGGGATGCATACATGTCGATTGTCAGGAAATCTGGAAGTGCTGCATCGAAATAAGGACCCTCCAAGAAGGTATCTTCATAGTGATCTCTTGCTATACGCATCATCCAGCGTGGGGTGACGTGTCCCTCTTTCTCCAGCAGAAGCTTGCGTGTTATCATTGCCCTGCAGTGAGAGAGATGGAGGGGTGTCTCCTCATCAATGTATGCCCGTGCGAAATCAAATGCATCTGTCTTATCCTTTGGCCACCAACCCTTGCCGATTGCATAATCCACAAGGTCGGAACATGCTAAATCCCAATCTGCCCTTATACTGGGCTCATTGGAGATAGATGTCGTCCCCTTTTTAAACCTTCTGGCGACCCAGCGATTTCCTATGGTCTCAAGAACCCAAGCCTCATTCGCATCAGCGATTATATAGGAGTTATCGTATCCACCACTTGGGTGATCGCAAGTAGGTACACCGGATCCAAACTGCCCGTATTTCTCAACAAGACTGGTAATCACATCAAGAGCCTCTCTTGCGGTTCTGCCTCTCTCCAGACCTAATCTCAAAAGGGCCATTCCCAAAAGGCCTAATTTTGGTCCCTTGCCCTTTTTATAATCCGCGGCCGCCTCTTTGAAGGTCTTGGTAAAGATAGCCTCGTTCCCTATTGCGACACCGTATTCATTTATGCCTTCCTCATATCCCCAGCACCAGTAAGGACTTGACCCTAATGTCGCATATGTCACCCCGACCTGGGGAATGGTAATATACTCGAGCTCAAGTTTTGAACCGGCTGACCATGTCTTTCTGGGATTGAACATCAATGGCTGACAGTCGTAGGGAGGTCTATCACTGTTCTTTCCGAGGATAGTAAAACCGCACTCGGTAGCATCTGGTAGTGCTACCCAGGTATCGCATGCAAATAGAACTCCTGATGTACAAAATAGTGCTACAAGGATGACTGTGATAATAAATTTCCTCACGCTTTCCTCCTCTGTTGCACTTATCTCTTATCTATGGCTATCGAGGGCACTTCGATGTCTCTTATTACTTCAGGCCCGGCAAGGTTAGACCTGCCGTCTCACAGTTCTTCTTCAAGAAGTCAATCCATATAAAGTCTACACCAACAACCGGGACCATCTTCTCTAAGACACCATGGACCATCTTGTACTCTTTCGCTGTCCTGTCAAGACACTCCTGGGTGAAATCAGCGAGAAGTTTTGCGGCTTCACTCTTCTTACCTTTTTTGATAAGCTTAAGAGCTTCTGCCTCTACGGTCTTTGATTTTGCCAGTTCCCATTTCTCTGTCTCTCTGAACACGCCTATTGCCACCGGAGCAAGTTTTCTGTAGTTAAGGTCACATAGTCTCTTTGTCTTCGAAGCCCACCACCAGGGTGAATCTTTGTCATACTTATAAGTACCCTTACTGAACTCTTCAGAGACAACTTGTCCACCATGGAAATAGAAGGGCTTAAAGACATTCACACAGGGAACACAGTAACTAGCCCAGTACACCTGTCTCAGCATGTCAGGCATGTCTTTTCTGAGGTGACATACCATGCTTGCCGCAGTACGATACGGGCATACCTTCGGAATTTCGTGCATACAGGGCTGGACGAAGAAGCTTTCATTTGGTCCCCACCTTGACTCATTGATAGTACCTTCATGGTGGTTCCTGTTCATATAGTTCATCATGAACTCAACATCAATCGCGCCCTTATTCTCCTCGAGTCTGCAGCGATTTGATGCCGCCCTGTTCTGGTTACCTGCATAGCCTACGTTGAAATCACTATAACATCTTGTGAAGTTGAAATCAGCCTCTGATTTACACCATCCCATCTCTATGGCATGGCTTATAAGCGCAGGGTGCATCTCATCGAAATCTTCCTCAATGCTGTAAACATTGGAGATAGCCCATACGTCCTCGACCTTCTTGGCTACCCAATATTTACCACCCGTCTCAAGAACCCATGCCTCGGTTGGGTCAGCAATTATAAATGAATTATGATAGGTAGAATTCTCGTCCCACATGCCTGGATACTCACAACCTCCACCCTGGCCATACTCTGCAAGGAGGTCGATAATTACATGCATTGCCTCATAGGCAGTCTTCGACCTCTCGAGCGCCAGTCTTATCATATCCATGCCCAGAAGCCCTGTCTCCGCATAGGGCTCTTTCGACCATACAGCCTCATTCCCAATACCTACACCAAACTCGTTCATGCCATGCTCGTAACCGGGCATCCACCAGATATTCGAGCCTATATGGGCATACGTCTCACCTACCTGCGGTATCTCGATATGAGCCATCTGCACCATCTTGCCCCTTGCATGTTTCATTCGAGGCCAGTATCTGAGAGGCTGAGCCTCTGGGGAGGGTCTGTCGCTGTTCTTTGCAAGTATTACTGACCCATCGGCAGTCGAATTGCCAACCGCTACCCAGGTATCACATGCATTGGAAGTCGAGAGCGCAAAACCCAAAAAGGCAATGAGAGCGAGCGATACCACCATTAATCTTCTAACCATAATTCCTCCCATAAGTCTTGCCGGTTTCAAAAAGTCTTGTACTGCCCACACCCCTTATATCTCCTTTTTTTTGATAAAAAATCGCAACAAATTTGTGCCCTCGATAGCACAACGATTAAAGGGGTAAGCAGTTAGAGAACAATCAAAATGACTTTGACGTAAATATCTGACCAGCCATGCCGGCGTCTGCATCGTCACCAAAGAGATCGCCCGGCATGAAGTAACCACCGCTGAAGCCGAAAGTAATGGCACCATGGTAGTCGTAGGTCAATGTGAGCGCTATCTCGTTACCAATTCCCTTCTTCTCTCCGTCGTCAGTCTTGACCTCAACAGGCTGATTGAGGCTGTACATAAAATAATCACCCCTTATTGTTAATGGATCTGCGCTGTATGTAGCGTGTCCATTAATCACATTGAGGTCAGAAGGATCTGTACAGAAACCTCCGGTGATCAGGTGGTTGTAGGCAGGACCAAATCCCAAGAAACCATTAAAGAAATTGTCGAAGATGAAAGGTCCGCCTAAGGCGCTCATGTAGCCTTCCCAATCATCGGTCTCGGGGTCATCACCCGAGAAAGACAAATATGCACCACCGACACCGAATGGCATATCGGGCGGGCTGTAGTTCAACTCGGCTATATATGCCATTCCTGCATAGCTGACGGCGTCCTCATAGGGTTGACCCATCACCTTTACAAACTCGAGCTTGTGGTCGAGTCCCGGGATGAAATTACCCGTGGTCCTTGCACCAACCCACATTGGTTTGCAGTCCTCCCATGCCCCCATGAAGAAGTATGCGCTCAGGTCGACGTTACTACCCATAAGATGCGTGGTAAGATGCGCACCCGTGATGCTCTTATCGGGGTCCACTGGCCACCAGTAGGTAAATCCACGGCCTTCCAGTAATCTATAGGTGAATATGTCTATATCGACCATGTCCATATTGATCATCAGCTTTAAACCTGTCAACCCATCGGCGCCTCCATCCCATGCAACAATCCCATCACCATAGAGCACGGGTTGCTTTCCAATCCTCATAGAAACCGGTGAATCAAACAGGTTGTCTACATCTATGTAGGCAAGATACCAAGCAGGAGCAGGGTCACCAAGTACGGAATAATAACCATTCTCTTTATCATAATCATAGCAGTAATAGGGACAACCGAAGGCGCCAAAGCCGCCGACCCTTAGGAATGCCGAAACACCATATTCAAACTCAGCCTTCGCATCAATCCATAAGAATAGAGTATGCCATACATCGCTATCCAGACTGTCAGTGTCGCTACAAAAGTCAGAGTTGCTCCACATGAAGTACCAGTAGGACACGCCCCCGCCGAGACTGATATCCTGTGCCATAGCAAGGGGAGTCCCTATAATGAATATCCCGATAATTATAGCCAATAACGGTCTCATGAGCTCCCTCCTTTTTCTTAGATTCAAAACCAAATCAAATGACGCCAATCTCCACATACTACCCTCCTCTCTACGCCACGCATAATACGAAACCCACTGTCTTTGTGTCCTGCATCACCTCCTTTCAAAGGTATATAATCTTCTTGCCATTTCAATAAAAACTCTCACAAATATTACCTGAAAGTACCTTTAACTTTTTAGCTTTTATATATACCTCTTCACTCGATGCTGATTCTTAGCATTATCCTAACTGATTCTTAACGTAATTATAACATTTTTTTTGTTGGTTGTCAAGAAAAAAATTTAAAAAACTTCCAAGTTCACCGCCACATTAATCTTATCTTTAAATCCAAAGTGCTCAGAAATCAGCCTGCATTTTGTGGTCAGGAGCGAAAATGTCTCTCCTCTTAGAGAATCAATGTGCTCCGAGAACACGCAGTAATTTGCCTGTCCCTTGGTAATCAAGACATCTGCACTCTCCAATAGCCTTCGTGCCTCTTTTGTGCTCTCGTCCCAGGAAAATCCGAGGGTATCTGAATTCTCGGCGATAATGCATGCACCTGTTGCACCAAGGCCAACCGCCCCTGCATCTTCGAGGGTAACGTCACTGGTGATTGGTCCCCCTCTCACCGAGGCGGTGACCGCGTTGCCAAGCCTTACTATCTCTCCTATAAGAAGCCTGTCAATGGCAATCTCACCGACGTTGTCCAAAATGTAAACTACCCTCTTCCCTCCTTTTTTTATAATGTCGTACAGGGCTTTACTGTGGTCTATCTTCAAACCTTTGTTGATGTTATCTCTGATCATCTTCTCAATCTGAGATACATCAAGCTCATAACCTGTACCGACTGTTCTAAGGTCAAGGAGATTGGAGGAGATAGACCACTCGACCAGCTTTAGAAATCTATCCGGATTCGACAGCCCTCCCATCTCCTTTGATATTTTCGAGGCTAGCTTAATCCCGACCTTGTTGCAACTCATTCGTAGGTTATAGAACGGAAAATCTATTCCCGATATTCTTTTCAGGATCCTGTGTACATAAGTTATATGCCTGGGCGGTGAAGATTCATATATATCCTCTCTCTTCAGATATGCAGAGGCTTCATCCATAATACGAACAGACGCCCTCTCGGATAGATCTAAAAGCCTGATCGCACCCAAAAGGTCATCTGATATACAGGGTATGCATTCTCTTCTGGTAAGCATATTGACAAGTTCTGAAGGTTAAATATCGTCTAAGAGTTTTTCTAATAACTATAATACAAAACAATCAATGTGTCAAGAAAAAAATATATTCTCCAATTAAATCCCGTAATTTTCCCTTGACTTTGGGTTCACATTATGTTAAAATATGCGTGTATGAATTATGAATATAGATAGAACAAAATGACTCAAGAAGATGACAATATCAGCTTAGATAAAAGGATAAGAGAGAGACTTCCCTGTACCTGGGTGCCTTTCTTCAGCCGATTTGGTAAGTTAACAGATATACAGAGGGAGACCATACCGCTCATAATAGATGGACTAAATGTCGTGGTAACCTCTCCAAAGGCAACGGGAAAAACAGAGGCAGTACTTGCCCCTGTCGTTGAGAGGTGGCTGAAAAGACCTTCCAGGCATCTCTCCATAATATATATCTCACCCACAAGGGCTCTGGTCAACGACATATACAAGAGAATGAGATCCCAATTAAACTACCTGGATATACCTGTATCCAGACGAACTGGCGACCATCCAGAATTCAAGAAAGATAAGATAACTCCTTTACTGATTACTACCCCCGAGTCTCTGGATTCACTTATCTCACGCTACCCCTCCCTTTTCACTCTGGTGGACACAGTGATAATAGACGAGGTCCATCTAATGTATGATTCCTACAGAGGAGACCAACTTCGCATACTCCTTCGTAGACTGAAAAGAATCACTAAAAAAACCCCGAACATATACGTGATGTCAGCTACAATCTGCGACGCAAAGCGTATAGGAGAGAAGTTTATAGAGGATAAATTCAGGACCTCGAGCAGAAAGGTACCCCTGTTGATCGAGTACTACCTTATAGACGGTGAAAACTTTATAGATAAGATAAAAGAAGATTTCAGGTTTAGAAATCTAAAAAAAATACTACTCTTCACCAACTCAAGATACGAGGCAGAGGAAACCGCCAAACTTGTCTCGCCTCATCCCTTCGGTAGAAATACCTGGGTCCACCACGGTAGTATGTCAAAAGGAGAGAGAGAGGAGGTCGAAAGAGCCTTTAACACGACAAAGACGGGTGTGTGTGTCGCAACCTCAACACTTGAATTCGGTATAGATATCGGTGATATAGACGCAACAGTCCTCCTTAGACCCCCACCCAATGCCGCATCACTCTTGCAGAGGATGGGCAGGGGAAATAGAAGGAAAGAAAATTACGTACTCGCCTATGGTGTGTATCTCGACGATATACAGAAGGTAATCTTCGAACAACTCTTTGAAGATGCACAAAATGAGAGATACCTCACCCTACACCATTCATTTGATATCTCGGTAGCATGTCAGCAGATATTCTCCTATCTACATCAGAAGCTGCGGGTGGGTACCTCTAACCAGGCACTAAAGAGACTCTTTGCGGGTATAGTCGAAGATAGAGACATAGATGAGATACTCCATGCACTCCTGGATAAGAATCTCATAGAGACCGGGAAGAGCGGGCTTCTCTATCCAGGAGAAAAGATACAGGGTGCGATTGTAAGAGGTAACGTCCATTCGAATATTCCGGACGGCAAAGAGTTTGAGGTATATGACGCCTCAACAGGTAGGGCTATTGGCAGGATTGATAACCCCTTTCCATCATTCACCCTCGGAGGAAGAGATTGGCTGGTGGTCTCTTGCGAATCTAATAGAGTATGGGTGAAATACCAGGGTAAGGGGAATAGAGCGAGAAATGTATTTATGGGCAGACAGCACGGGTTCTGGGATTTTATATTCGGCTCGAGGATGAAGAAGAGATTTTTCCCTCATATGGCAGAGAACGAAATACCATATATTCTTTATGGTGATTACTATCATATATACCATTTCGCAGGACCAATATATGGTTACATCTGGAGCTATGCATTAGGGGAGAAGATAGAAATTGGAGAAGTAGGTGATATCGTTTTCGTAAGTGATAGCCTGGACATAATACCGTCCAAAGGTGACATAGTAGAGGCTGTAAATAAGACCGTGTCGGCGTTATCACACTATATGAATCCAGGTAGATACTATCCTTTACTACCCAGAGATATACGCCAAAAGCAGATGACATCCTTCCTGAATATAGATCACTTTGCGGACTGGCTTTCCAAAATAAACCTGGTAAACGTTTCAGAGATCTTATCAAAATCACAGTCTCTTTGAACCTTAAACCCCATCTGGGTTTTGGCACTCCTGACGATTATGTAAAGATTAGTCCCATGTTATTATCATTACTTATAGGTTTATCGGCAATATCTACCGAACTACCTTTTGCGATAGAGGAACTGATAATCACCTCGCCTTCTAACATCATAGTGCATGAAGTAGACATATTATACGTCGAGGACGTATTAGTAAAAATACCCGGGCTCTCTATAAGGGAAGGAAAGGTCTACTTCTTTGACAGCGATGTCCTTGTGACAAAAGATGGGATACCCGTCGAGATAGAGGATGTGGTGCCACAATTTATAGAGAGGGTAGAGTTTGTAGGGGAACCATCTGCGACGTTTGGTGGTCATCCTGTACTCAATTTCATATCCAAGACGCACCACGGCGATTTGCCCGAATCGAGGGTGTGGGTAAGAACTGGCGATACCCTGGGTTTCGACTTAAAAAGAGATTTGCAAACGAGGACTGATATAAATCTCTTCGGCCGTATATCTGACTCTCCCCTGTACGAAGCGAGCGTGGGATGCTGTCCCGGCGAATGGAAACTGCGTGCTTATTTCTCCCAAAAACCCTCTCTTATGGTCTCCAATGAATTGCTTAAGATAAGGCTATCCGATGAATACCAGAGACTCGATACACATTTTGAAACCGATTATGTGAATATAGGAGTTGGTACAGTTATCGACTCAAATATCTCGGTACATGCGCTTGCCAAGGTTTCACTTAGTCCTCTACTATATATTGTCCCGCAGCTCGAATATGATAATGACAGTATAATCCCAAAACTCTCGGCAGGTTGGATTCCATACTATGGGGCAATAATATTTGTTTGGTATACCCCATCTCAGTACGGTGGAGGCGTAAGGTTCAAAGGAACCTCGATCTTTTTTAACTCACCGGATTATCTCGGTGTCTATCTTCAGAGTGGATTCAAAGAGAAAATAGATATGGGGTTAAGCTATGACAATCAAAGTGACAGACTTCGCATTTTTCTCGGTTTGAAGTACCCCTTTAAGAACAACAAAATAATACCCCAGTTTTACATAAGGGACAACCTGTTTGAATTTGCCTTTAGGCTGATTGATGTCAAGGTCTCTGCGAGGATAAAAAAAAGGTCTTCCCCTATATATAACATATCTTGGCGTTTTAAAGACTGAGGTAGTAAATTCCTTTGATAAATTTTTCTTGATTTTTAAATTTTTTTATGTTATAATGACTATGGTCGTTGAAAGTCTAAAAAGGGGAGTTGAATAAATCTTTATACTCTGCGTTTATCAGCGGATTGGTTAGGTTCAACGGATTTATCGGATTAAACGGATTATACAACTCTTTTGACCACCTTATTTAATTCGTAAAAAAATCGGCTAAGTCTGCGTTTATCAGCGTCCAAAAAATAATCAGTGTACATTCGTTTCTAATATAATCGGGGGGTGGCGCAGTTTGGTAGCGCGCCTGGTTTGGGACCAGGAGGTCGCCGGTTCAAACCCGGCTCCCCCGATTAAATATTAAAAAAAAATCAAAATTAATAGCCTAATACGGACGAAACGTGACTGAAAACAAAAGATTTTGTCTCTCATCTTACATCTATTATATCTACGGTTTTTTGCATTTTGATACCCGCCTGTCGCCTGCCCGACTGCAGTCAGGGCGGTCAGGAAGCTTTATTGCAAGGCTAAAGCCTTGCCCTACGAATTATTGATATGTAGGGCAAACCCTGCCTAACGGTAGGCAGGTTTAATTTTTAATTTTCATCCTATGAACAGAATAGATAGTGTAATAGAAAGGGTAGATGGAAAGCCTTTTATAATTACCAGCCTGCTAAACATCCGATATCTGACGGGCTACCGTGGAGACTACGCCATATTGCTTATAACAAAAGATAAAGTAACGCTTATAACAGACTCAAGATACGAAGAGTCGAGCAAGAGAGAAGTGAGGGGAGCAGAAATACTGATAATTAAAGATGGACTGCTTGAAGAACTCGTATCCATATTGTCCACCTTAAAGACAAAAGAGGTCTGCTTCGAAAAAGAGAGTATAAAATACGCACATTATGAGAAGATAAGGACCTCACTAAATGAGAAGAGGCTCGTTCCGATATCAGACATTGTTGAAGAGCTTCGAATGAGAAAGGACGAAGAAGAGATAAAATCTATAAAGAGAGCATGTGCGATAGGCGATATTGTTATTCAAGAGGTTTTAAATAAGGTAACCGCTCGATCTACGGAAAAGGATATAACCGCTGAGATAGAGTACCTAATCAAGAAAAGGGGAGGCGATAAGCAATCCTTCGACGCAATAGTTGCGTCTGGAGATAACTCTGCTCTTCCCCATGCGCAACCTACTGATAGAAAGATCACCGGGCAGGATATACTCCTCGTAGATATGGGTGCGTATTTTAATGGGTATGCCTCAGACATGACCAGGACGTTCTTATTAAAAGAGGGTAAAAAAGAAAAGAAGTTATACCAAATCGTGTATGAGGCTCAGAAGAGGGCTATAGAGGCAATAAAACCCGATATCAGTCTGAAGGATGTAGACGGTATAGCGCGGGGATACATAAGGGATAATAAATACGATGGGTTTTTCGGCCATGGGCTCGGCCATGGGGTGGGATTGTGTGTACACGAGCTGCCAAGGGTTTCGTCTAAAAGCACTCACAAAGCAGAAGAGGGTATGGTATTCTCTATTGAACCGGGTATATACATCCCTGGTTTTGGCGGGGTAAGGATCGAAGACCTTGTTCTTGTAACAAAAACTGGCTGTGAAGTTCTCACAAAAACCCCCAAATCACTTGCCGAAGCCTTCATGAATATGTAGCCCGGGAATACCGCTATAAACCTTACACCACCATAAAACTTAAAAATATGCGAACATGCAGTCTGGCAGGAAGCCAACTTTTTAACAGTCCCTACATACTTACAAATATTCCAAAGATAACTGCGCCTGGCGCGATTTGAACGCGCGACCTTCTGCTCCGGAGGCAGACGCTCTAATCCACTGAGCTACAGGCGCATCATTTACTCTTATGTCTCATAAGTTTTCTTCTCTTCTTCAATTTATGTCTCTTTACCTTCCTGAGTTTCCTTTTCTTACCGCAGGGCAAAGTATCACCTCCTTATTAACAAAACGCATTTACCTTTATGGATGTACCTACTAATGGTACAAAATTCACCAAGAATTTTGATACAATAACAGCATTATTAACAAAGTGGTTTTATCAACCCTTCTTTAGGGTCTTTTTTAGGATTCTTGAGGGCTTAAAGACAGGCATAATATACGGCGGGACTTGAACCTTTTCTCCTGTTTTTGGATTTCTGGCGACCCTCCCTTTCCTCTTTCTGGAAGTGAATACGCCAAAGCCCCTGAGTTCTATTCTCTTCCCCGACATTATCCCCTCGATTATCTTCGACATAAATGCATTTACCACTGTCTTGGTTTCTACCATGGATAAGCCTGTCTCTGAAGATATATCCCTAACAATATCTTCTTTTCTTATGTTCATACCCCCCCCTATTCCGCAAGTATTACCTTAATTGATAATTTTTTTAACTCTTGGTGTAACTACATTTTAATATCATTTTCCTGATTTGTCAAGAAAAAAATGAACCTTATAGGATTTTTCTTGACAAACATATAAAAAAGTTCTATAATAGATAACTTACTACTCTTGTTACCCTCACGAACACGGTGGTGTCAAATAGAATATGAGAGAATATAAAAAACCACACCCTGCACCAATACATAGGAGCAGGGCGGAAAGGTCACAGAGAAAATTTAATTCTACGTTTATTAGAAATTGAATTAACAGGGATTGGAAGAGAATCGTATGAGATTTGAAAATAAAGA
>CAZRTU010000022.1:10445-11666 GCA_964603075.1 uncultured bacterium | reverse complement strand
CGTCACCAATGAATGCGAGTGTGTCCTTTACAAAGACCGCGTGGCAGGGTCCGCTGAACCAACCACCTAAAAGCCTGCAGTTAAGGCTGTCTGCGCCATAGCTCTTCGCGACAAAAAAGAGCATTGTCAGAATAAATAGTTTCTTAACCATATCCCTCCCCTGTCAAATCGAAAGTTCAATATCTGGGATAGTAGAAAGGGTAATTCTCATAATAATTTTCCTACTATCGTTTCCTGCCCATTATCTGTATTTTACACTCTTTTCCCTCTCGTGTCAAGGAAAAAATCTGAAGGAGTGGTTGGCTACCTCTTGGGAGTTGTCTATGACCCTGCAGAAAGTCTTATTGAACTTAGGGAATAAAAATAAAAAAGAGAACTAACATCTACGGGTAGACTTTAGAGTTAATATGCTTTTTGACGAGAGTGATTTTCATAACGGTAAGATAAGAGTCGAGAGACCGATGTATGCTATTAATTTTCTTGACTTGTCGAATGATATATGTTATAATCAGAACAGTATGAAAGAGGGTGTGGCTATAGTAGGTGTTGGTAAGGTTGGGACATCCATTGCAGTAGCACTGCACAATGCGGGCTATAAGATCGTGGGTCTCTCATCAAGAAAGCGAAACGATTCTGTGCTCTTCTCCATATGCAGTAATTTCTCTACAAGACCCAACGAGATTACCCCTTTAGCTGATATCGTTCTTATCACTGTTACGGATGATTCTATAGAGAGTGTCTGTAGGGATATAGCTTCTAATAGTGGATTTAAGAGAGGCGCATTGGTTGTTCAGACAAGTGGCGCGCTCTCGTCTGACGTACTCCTATCGGCAAAAGGATGCAATCACTTATCAATTCATCCAGTAAAGACATTTACTTCACTCGATCCCGTTTCGCTTGATGGTGTCTTTTTCTCTGTCGAGGGAGATGATGAAGAGAAGGGTAAAAGGAGGGTTGAGGATATTGTGGGAGTACCCTTTGTTATAAAAAAAGAGGATAAACTTCTCTATCACGCAGCATTGACCTTCTGTTCATCCCATCTGGTGGGAATACTTGCTCTATCTGTTTCAATCCTAAAGAGTATTGGTCTGGACGGGAAACTCGCCTTTTGTATGGTTAGAGATACACTTGACGATACCAACAGGGTCGGCTTTAAGAGATCATTTACAGGACCGGTCACCAGGATGGATATAGAGACAATAAGAAAGGAGATGGAGGCTC
>CAZRTU010000022.1:822-10435 GCA_964603075.1 uncultured bacterium | reverse complement strand
GCTCTAAAGGATGACTCGGCTATTGCAAAGGAAACATACAGAACCCTTACTCAACTTGTTGCACATATGCAGAGAGAATTGGGTTTAATGGAGCAGGATAAACTGGAATCATTGAAAAGATCTCTCGAGGACACTAATTGAATTATCCTCCTATGACCTCCCCGGGTCTTGGTCTGTAACCAAGTTTGAAAGATAACCCCGACATTGTGGACTTACCTTCTGGTCTCAATTCGAGTATCTCCAATACACCTTTTCCGGCAGACGCATAGAATGGCTGGCCACTTATGATCTCGCCCGGCTTAGTCTCTGGCATGTCTTTGGCCTTTGCACGCAAGAGGACGAGTCGCTTGCCTCGCAGTGTGGTAAAGGCACCTGGTTTTGGAGAAAGCCCGTTAATGAGATTCTGGATATTTACCGCGGTGGTTGTCCAGTCTATTATCCTCTTGGCTTTTTTGATCTTTGGGGCATAGGTTATATCTCCTCTCTGTTGTTTGCCGACCTCTCCGTCTTTTAGAATTTCGATACTCCGAAGAAGAAGCCTTCCGCCGATCCTCGAGAGCCGCGTCCTAAGTTCTCCGTAAGTTTCCCTCCTGCCTATGGGGATCTTCTCCGAGAGAAGAATATTGCCGCTGTCTATCTCTCTCGAGAGGATAAAGGTCGTAATACCGGTCTCGTCCTCCCCGTTCATTATTGCCCTCTGAATGGGAGCTGGGCCTCTATATTTTGGTAACAGTGAGGGATGGAGGTTTAAGGAGGCGATTTTGGGAATGGATATGAGCTCATCTTTCAGGATGTATCCATAATCGGTAACAACCATTATGTCCGGTGACTTTTCGCGGATATTGTTAACTGTCTCCTTTTCGTTTGGGTTGGTTGTGGAGAGAAGGGGTAGACCTCTTACCCTGGAAAGTGTTCCGACAGGCGATTCTGTTTCACCAATTGAGGTTACCACCAATCTAAGATCATAGAAGGAGGATAGACATACAAGAGGGTAGGTAGCAAATCCTCCTGTTCCGAAAAAGACGATTCTCATGCTAAGGATTGACTTTTGTAATTGCTGATTTATCCACTACCATCTCACACTTTTCAGAAACCTTTACAGTAACACTATCCTGTCCGACCTTTGTTATCTGTCCGTGGACACCTCCCGATGTTACAACTCTATCACCCCTATTGAGCGAAGACAGGAGTCTCTGGTGCTCTTTCTGCCTTCTCTGCTGTGGTAGTATAAGGAGAAGGTAGAAGATGACAAATATGAGTATCAGTGGTATAAAGGAGATGAGTGGAGATGTTCCACCCTGTGGTGCTCCACCACCAGTTCCCATGGCATATAACATAATTCCTCCTTTTGTCTTAAAATTACGTCACAAAATAAAATCTGAAAAATTTCTCCCCCACGTTCAACAGTGTTCTGTAGGGCAAGGCTTCCTGACTGCCGTCAGGCAAGTTAGCCTTGCAGAAAAGCAACCCTTCTCAACTGCCCTGCCTACCGGCAGGCAGGCGCTAGACAGGTTAGTCTTTGCGTTTGTCATATAAGAACCAAGCCCCTTTTATAATTATATGTAACTACTGTACCAAATGGCTTGGACTTCTTTACATCCTCTCGGGAGCTGTAATACCCATAAGTGAAAGGCCAATGCCCAGAACCTGTTTTATGGCTTGGGTAAGAGCAAGCCTTGCGCCCGAGAGGTCAATGTCGTCGCTGACCACCCTGTGTTTTTCGTAGAAGGTGTGGAATAGAGATGCAAGCTCTATAAGATAATTTGGAATGTGATTTGGCTCATAGGTCTTCTCCACCTCTTCGACGATCTCAGGAAAGTGAACGAGTTTTTTCAAGATAAGAAGTTCCTCTTTATTTCCGAGGAGATGGATTTTTTTGTAGTTGGCATCTATTCCTCTCTTCTGAGCAACCCTCTCTATGCTGGACATCCTTGCGTATGCATACTGTATATAGTAGACGGGGTTATCCTTTGACTCCTCCTTGGCAGCATCGACGTCGAAAACGAGGTGGCTGTCTCTCTTTCTGGTGAGAAAGATAAATTTCGCAACGTCCCTTCCAATGGTAGATATTATCTCGTCCAGGGTGATAAATCTCCCTTCCCGTTTTGACATCTTCTTCTTTCTGCCACCCTCAACAGTGGTTACCCACTGTGATATGAGGATGATGAGATTGACTGACGGAAATCCCAGCGCCTCCAAGGCACCTTTCAATGGAGGTATGTGTCCGAGGTGGTCAGGACCAAGTATATCGATTAGGATATCATACCCTCTCTCGAACTTGTCTATATGGTAGGCAATGTCAGGAGTAATGTAGGTGTATTCACCGTCCTTTTTTACTAACACCCTGTCCTTCTCATCTCCAAAGGATATTGCCTTGAACCAGACTGCATCTTCCTTCTCGTACACAAGGTCTTTTTCTCTTAGACCGTTAATCACCTCTGTACAGCTATCTCTGAACTTGCTCTCTCTTGCCCAGTTGTCAAATCCTACTCCGAAATCATCGAGCGTCTTTTTCTGCCAGGATACAATGGTCTTAACCACAAATTCATGAAAATCATCTGGCCTTTCAGTCCCTGCTATATCTGCGAGTTCACCCAGATATTCTCCTTTGTACCCACCCTCTGGGATATCCCTTCCCGTCATCTTCGCCTGGATAGATTCGGATAGCAATTTTATCTGCCTTCCACAGTCGTCTACATAATATTCTTTATCCGCAGAGTAACCCATAAACGATAATACACGATAGAGGCAGTCGCCAATACTCGCAGCCCTGCCATTGGCTATATTCAAGGGGCCTGTTGGATTGGCACTTACAAATTCCAAAAGAACTCTCTTGCCATTGCCCTTATCTATGGAACCGTATTTTCCCCCCTCATTTTTCACGGTCTCTATTACGCCAAGCAGCGCAGATTCAGAGAGAAAAATATTTATAAAGCCACCTCTTTGTTCAATTTTTCCTACTATGTCGAGTCTTTCTTGGCCTATTTTATCCAATATTGCTTTGGCATTACGATTCGGATCACCTTCCATAGAGAAGGCGACTTTGGTTGTATAGTCTCCGAAATCCGGGTTTCTGGTGGCAGTAACCTCGATGGAGAGTCCTGTTTTCTCATTTAGCCATTTGTTTATTTCATCATTAATGCGCATTGGTATAAAAAAGTTGTTGATAACCCAATTTCTCAGGTCAAAAAAAGGATTGTGTTCTCCCATCTGTTTGAGTATAAGGCTCCCAGGTTAGTATAACATAACTTGATAGATTTGTCAAGGAAAAAGTAGGACTCAAGAAGCATTGGAAGGTTCGAATTTACAAGATTTTAGAGAAGGAACAGTGAGAAAAAAATCCTTGACTTTTTATATTTTTCGTGTTATAATACACCCCGCCGATAAGAAATAAAGAGGTATTACAGAGGAGGGGCACGTGAAGAGGGCCTTAGTGTTGCTGTTTATACTTGGTTTGGCCTTCCCAGTTCTTTGTGATACTCCTGAGGAACTCATAAAACAGCAAGCCAGGGAACTATTAGAGGAGTACACAAAGCCATTGATAACCTCTTTTGGGATAGCCATGGGTACGGATTTCATAGATAGGAAGCACCATGGCTTACTTGGATTTGATTTTGGGGTTAAGCTTGTCTGGGTTACTGTTCCCAAAGATTTGAAAACTACAACCTATTCCCTTGGCACATCTGATACGATATGGTTTGGTGGTAGCCCAATAACGGACACAGTTTTTGTAGGGAATACAATCTTTGGAGATACAGTGCCTATAGAAGGCGACCCTATAGGAATTCGTGGTTTAGATTTTCCTGGTGTCTTCTTCGGTGTTCCACAGGCGAATATAGGTCTTGTTCAGGGATTGAATGCCAGTATCAGATGGTGCCCTTTCACATTTGAAGAGACTTCCGGTCAGATCTTTGGACTTGGGCTAAAGTATGTCACGTCTGACTTGTTGCCTCTTCCTTTATTTTCATTCCATGTCATGGGCGGAGCGGGTTACCAGTATATGCAATTTGGTGATATAGTCAAGGCTACAAGTATAAATGGTGCACTGCTGGCAGAATTCAGTATATCTCCTCCAATAATTCCCTTCTCGATCTCTCCATTTGCGGGTATAGGTTTTGAGACGTCGAGCATGAAGTTTAAATATACCTACGATGATATAGAGGTAGATGAAAGGTTTAATGGAGACAACAAATACAGAACAATCATAGGTCTTGGAGTAGATATCCTGGTCTTCGACTTAGACCTGACCTACAACATTGGAAAGATGAATACCCTTGGTCTGGGAATAGGAGTTGGATTGAGATAGTTATCCTGTATGTTTATTAATTTACTTATCATAAAAAAGGAGTTATATGCTTGAGGATAAACTTTCTATCAGGGCAAAAGCAATGAAGCGCTCCGAGATAAGGGAGTTGCTCAAGCTTGTTGCAAAACCTGATATTATATCATTTGGTGGTGGTATGCCAGACCCCTCACTATTCCCGCTCGAGTTGGTAGAGGAAGTAGCAGTCGAGGTCTTGAGGACTGAGGGTAAAAAGGCTCTACAATATGGTCCCACCGAGGGCGATATCGTCCTTAGAGAGGAGATAGCAAGGTGGCATAATGAGAATGAAGGTGTAAATATCTCTGTTGATCAGATATTGATTACCACGGCATCTCAACAGGGCTTGGACCTTGTAAGTAAGATATTTGTCGACCCTGGAGATGGTCTTATTTTGGGGTATCCAACCTATCTGGGAGGTCTCCAGGCGTTTAATCTTTATGGTGCGAGTTTCTACGGTGTTCCGCTGGACAACCAGGGTATGAAGATAGATGCACTCCATGGACAGTTAGATAAGATGAAAAGCCTGTGGGAGATACCCAAGTTTATTTACATTGTCCCTGATTTTCAGAACCCAGCAGGTGTCACAATGCCCGAAGATAGAAGAAGGAAGGCACTTGAGCTTGCCGAAAAATACGACACCTTTATCCTTGCTGACACACCTTACAGAGAACTGAGATATTCTGGTAAGTCCCCTCCTAATTTTTTCTTACTGAATCCTGAGATGGATAGAGTAGTATCCTTATTCACATTTTCAAAGATATTATTTCCTGGTTTTAGACTTGGTTACGTGATTGCCAATAAAGAGATAATAGATAAGTTGGTAATGGCGAAACAGGGCACTGACCTGTGTACACCAACTTTTACTCAGGCAATTGTCCGCCGCATAATACAGAAGGATATGTTGAAGAGCCACATACAAAAACTCGTATCCGTTTACAGCAAAAAGTTAGATGCTATGTTGACCGCACTTCACAAGTATATGCCTAAATTGGATGGATTAAGGTGGACAGTTCCGAATGGTGGTCTTTTCTTATGGCTTGACCTTCCTATGGGTATAGATGCCGGGAAGATGTTTGAGAGGGCAATTGCCAATAACGTTGCCTATGTTGTCGGTTCAGCCTTTCATTATGATGGAGGTCGTAGGAATACCATGAGGCTAAACTTCTCTTTTCCTACACTCGATGAGATCGAGGAAGGCATAAAGCGACTCAGCAGTGTTGTGGAAGAGGAGGCGAAAAGCCTGAAAATAGCTATTTAATTGTGGGTATTTTCTGAAACTCTGATTAGGGAGGCATCATGTCGAGGGGAGTTGAAGCCCTTTTAAAGCTCGGTGAGGTAGCTGTTACCAATAGATATGCAAGAAAGTTTCTTCTAAACACGGTTGAGAAGAGGATCCATGAAGATCTTATAGAGAAAAATCCGGATGACAGGCCTCTTAAGGTTCAGGAAGACAAATGGGTGCTTGGAAAGGCGCTTCTGCACTCTGTCGATAGGGCTTTTAGCAAGGGTTTGATCTCTCGGGCTGCGGCAAGGGGGCTCTTACAGGTATTTTTGGGTAATGTCTTCTTCGGGGGATTTTATAAGAGAAGGAGCTTCATCGAAAAGCATGGGTTTAAGCCCCCGATGTTTATCACTATTTCACCCAACAAGTCTTGCAACCTGAAGTGCATAGGTTGTTACGCCAATGCCGATGCCGAGCCAAGGAAACTGCCATATGAGGCATTCGATGGGATTATAAAGGATGCGAAGGAATCCTGGGGCTCAAATTTCTTTGTCATTTCTGGCGGGGAACCGCTTATGTACAGAGATAAGAATAAGACAATGATAGATGTGGCAAGGACTCACAATGATTGTTATTTCCTGATGTATACCAATGGTACTCTTGTTGACGAGAAGATGGCAAAATCACTTGCTGCAGTCGGTAATATAACGCCTGCCATCTCTGTTGAGGGTTTTAGGGAAGAGACCGATGCAAGAAGGGGCGATGGTGTATTCGATAAGATCGTCAGGGCAATGGAGAATCTCAGGAATTGTGGTGTTCCTTTCGGTATATCTGTTACGGTCACTAATGAGAATATAAAACGTATAGTCGATGAGAAGTTTCTGGATTTCTACTTCGAGAAACAGGGAGCCATATACGGATGGTATTTCCACTATATGCCTATAGGGAGAGGTTATACATTAGAATTACTTCCCAGCCCCGAGGACAGGGTTTGGCTTCTAAATGAAGAGTGGAGATTGGTAAAAGAGAAAAATATATTCCTTGTTGATTTCTGGAACTCAGGTACAGCCTCTGACGGATGTATATCAGCAGCGAGAGGAGGCGGCTATTTCTATATAGATTGGGATGGTAATGTATGTCCATGCGTATTCGTGCCCTATTATATAGACAATATTGTCGAGCTTTACAAAAACGGAAAAAACCTCGATGATGCGATCCAATCGGGTCTCTTTAAGAGGATAAGAAAATGGCAAGCAGAATATGGTTATGAGAAGCCCAGAGATCAAGTTGGTAATTGGTTCAGACAGTGTCCAATACGAGACCATTACAAGGTCATGCACAAGATTCTCACTCAGACTAAGGCAAGGGCGAACGATCCCTCGGGAGAGAGCGCCTTGAAGGATGACGAGTACCTGGAAGGGCTTGCAGAATATGGTGAGATTATCGAGAAACTCACAGGTGAAAAGTGGGATAGAGAGTATCTTTTGAAGGATAGCAGGTAGTTATCTTGAGGTGGCTTAATAATTCATTTTTAGACAAGTTTGATAAGTAACAAATGGGATGATTATCGATCTCATTATTCAGTAGGAGGTCATTGTGGTTAAGATAAGATTATTACGAATAGGTAAAAAACATTCACCATTTTATAGAATAGTTGTAATTGATTCTCACTCTAAACGTGATGGTAAATATATAGAAGAGGTGGGAATATACAACCCCCTGAGGAAGGAGGAAACAAAACTCTCTCTGGAGCGCATATCTGACTGGATAGCGAAAGGAGCAAAACCTACGGATACAGTAGCCCGGTTAATAAAGGACTGGGAAAGGAGGAGCTATGAGTCTCAAAGACTTGATAGAGATGATGGCAAAGGCGCTGGTTGATCAGCCCGAGCAGGTTAGTGTCTCTGAGATCGATGGTGAGAGGACTATTGTTTATGAGCTCAGGGTAGATAAGTCTGAACTTGGAAAGGTCATAGGAAAAGATGGGAAAACAGCCAGGGCCATGCGTACGATAATTACCGCTGCTTCAATGAAGGCAGGTAAACGTGCCGTGCTTGAGATACTCGAATGATGCGAGTTGATATTTTCACTGTAGCAAAGGAGATCTTCTCTGGAGCTATTTCTAAGGGAAATATAAATCGCGCTCTGGAAAAAGGGTTGTTGGATCTGAACATCTGGGATCTTAGAGATTTTTCACTGGATCCGCACCGGAAGGTAGATGATTCTCCTTACGGTGGCGGGCCAGGGATGATACTTAAGCCCGAGCCAATATTTTATGGTGTTAGGAAGGTAAAAGGTCCACAAACGAGAGTTGTTCTCCTCTCTCCTCAGGGGAGGATTTTTACACAGGAAATAGTGAATGATATGTCCATGCTCTCTCATATAGTCCTCGTATGTGGTCATTATAAAGGCGTCGATGAGAGAGTAAGGGAATACTTAATAAATGACGAGATATCTATTGGCAGGTATGTCTTATCGGGTGGTGAAATCCCGGCACTTGTTATTTTAGATGCTATGGTCAGGTTGAAACCTGGAGTAATTGGCGATCTGGAATCAGCAAAGAGTGACTCTTTTTCCTCAGGCAGTTTGGATGCACCTTACTATACCAGACCAGCTGATTTTGAGGGTATGAAGGTTCCGAAAGTTCTGCTATCGGGCAATCATGAAGAGATCAGTAAATGGCGGGAAAGGAGAAGGAGGAGTAATTATGGGAGAGATCCAGGAATTTAATGTGGGAGATAAGGTTAGAGTATATATGAAGATGAAAGAGGGAGAGAGAGAGAGAACCCAGAGATTCGAGGGTTTGGTTATAAAGAAGAGGGGAAGTGGAAACAGCAAGACCTTTACAGTAAGGAGGGTGTCGTACGGTATAGGAATTGAGCGTATATTCCCGTTACTTTCACCAAATATAGAGGAGATACAGGTAATTAGACACGGTAAGGTTAGAAGAGCAAAGTTGTACTACTTGCGAGGCAGAAAGGGCAAGAGGGCGATGCGGGTAAAGGAGGCTTAAAAATATGGATCGAAGAAGAGAGTTTGGAAAGTACGGAGAAGATGTGGCGAGTAGATTTCTTAAGCAGAGAGGTTATTGTATTCTTGAAAGAAATTACAGGAGGAGAACAGGCGAGGTTGATATCGTTTGTGAGAAAGACGGGATAGTAGTATTTGTCGAGGTTAAGAGAAGGAGTTCGGATTTTTTCGGGCATCCATCCCAAGCTGTCGATCTGAGGAAAAGAAAACATATTGCCAAAAGTGCACGAAAGTGGCTATTTGAGAGAAATCTCCTTGGTGATTGTGAGGTAAGATTCGATGTGGTGAGTATAATTAGAAGAGATGGTAATGATGAGATTTCTCATATAGAAGATGCCTTCAGACCATAAATCTGAATAAGAATTCAAGACACACCAGCCCCTTATTTTCCGCTTTTTACAGCCTATCTGACCTTAATATCTCCGAGTGAGATTCTGATCTCTTTCACAAGTTCCCGTAAGCTTGGAGTATCTTCGAACCATCTCCTTTGGGTTATTTCACAGGCAATACTCTTATAGAGTTGTGAGATAAGTTCCAGGACTCTCCGGGGTAACTCAGGGGGATTAGATTTCACAAAATTTTTCCAATTCAGTCTATCCCTTATCTTGGCATTCTTTACCTCTTCATACCAGGGTGTTTTCCTATAGTGTATTCGCGCTATCTCCTTACTCATTGGAATGCCTTTGAAGGTAAACCTGCATTCATCGGGGGTACCAAGTACGTCAACTACTATGATATTCCCGAGGTGGTCTACTCCAAATTCCAACTTGCCATCGACGTTCACGAGACCTATACTCTGGCACTCCTTATCTATTATTGTGCTCACCTTCTGTGTGGTTCTCCTGATAGCATCTCTTCCATCCTCTGCAAGTCCTGCGATCTCTATTGCTTCATTCCAGTAGATATATCTGTCTGAAGATTCTAACTTTGTGGACGTCTCTATAATTGGTTCTCTAAGCCGTTCGCCTGGGATTGGTATTTTCTTGAGTCCTATTTCTTGCGGCTGGATGTCACCTTTTTGAAGTCTCTTCAAGAGA
>CAZRTU010000022.1:0-812 GCA_964603075.1 uncultured bacterium | reverse complement strand
AACCTTCTACAATATAATTACGATATATTACCTCCAGGGGGACAAGGTAGTTGTATTTCTCACTTTCATAAATAGAGTAGTCGTAAGAGTCGTCATTCTTTCGGGGATGTAATACTCTGAGTAGATGGAATTCCATGCAATTGGTTGCCTTCTTGAGGTCCTTTAGGCTTTTAGGTTCACCGTTCTCTACGACCCCTATATAGTGTGTCTTTATGCCAATCTCCGCGAGCTTCTCAAAGAAATAGGCTCCTATAAGACATAGAGACTTTCCTTTATCCGTTATGTGATCGGGCATCTCACCCCAGTCGAATACAGAGTATCTATCGGAAAAAATAAAACGTCCTATTCCGGGATGTCTCTTTGAGGGGGTCTCTATGATTTGCAGGTCTTTTACACTACCCATCTTGTCTCAAGCCTTTATCATCTGATTCTATACTATCTCTCTTTGTTTCGTGGTATTCTTTTAGCATATCACTCAACCTTTTGTCTCCGAGGGCGAGTATTTTCACAGCAGCAACTGCAGCCTGTGACGGTTCCAGAACCAGCATTGGATTGACGCCAGATGGCATCCTGAGAGAAGAGAAGACGTCCACACTGGCAAATAGACCACAAAGAGGCGGTGATGCAATTACAGGTTTGGTCGTGTTAGCATCCACAAGTCCACTGAGGGCATTACTTCTGCCCGCAATGGTTATGAAGACCACTTTATCCTTCTCATATTCATCGATTATCTCTAGAACCTTTTTTGGGGTTTTATGGGCAGAGGCAACTCTAAAGATATAATCTATCCCAAATTCATCCAGGACCTTGGC
>CAZRTU010000021.1:0-11681 GCA_964603075.1 uncultured bacterium | reverse complement strand
TATTTCTGAGGAAGTCGTGCGAGTTAGATTATGGTTGAGGAGGAAGCTTCGGGGTCTCTTGGGGGTAGGTATTTCAGAAATACTTTGTTACAAAAATTGATGGTCAGAAAATTTTTTCAAATTAGGATAATCTCCGGTCTCCTTTCTTCTCTTTTGAATCTTTCCATCCATTTCTCGATCTCCTTTGCTTTAAAACGAATAATATATCCGTTTACTTTATAATATGGAATACTACCCTCACTTACCCAGCGATAAATTGTCGATTTAGGGATTGATAGGATCTCTGAAAGTTCCTTTACTTTATAGAATTTATCCATGCTATGTTACGTTGGAATATAGCAATAAGTCATTTTCCCTCTTCAATAAAATTTACTTGACAATTTGGGGACTTCGTGTTATAATTAATAACGAGGTAGAGAAATAGTTGATTTATCGAGGGCACTAAACAGGCAAGACCGATAATAAACAACATACGCCTGCGGGGAGTCGAACCCCGAACCCTCGGATTAGAAATCCGATGCTCTATCCAGTTGAGCTACAGGCGCAGTACGTTATTATACCATAAAAAGAGGAAATTGTCAAGAGAATTTCAATCATTTATTGCTTCATGGACACCACAAACTTCCTTAGAAAAATGCCTATAAACAAAACAACAAATCCCCTGGAACTCAAGAAGACAGCCTTAAGGTTTATCAATGCCAAAAAATATGATAAGGCAGTAGATGTATTAGAAGATACAATTGAGATTTATCCAAATTGGCTCAGTCCTTACATAATTCTCTCCGACATTCTCTGTGAACTCGATAAGATAAAGCAGGCAATCGATGTTCTGCTAAAGGCAAAGGAAATACAACCATACAACCTTCTACTAAGAAAAAAAATTATTAAACTCTATTTCAAATCCGGTGACAAGGAAGCCGCAAGGGACCTCTTAGAAAGTACCTATTTCCTCTTCCCGAATGAAAATTGGACTGAGAAGACCCTTGAAAGACTTAAATCTCCATTTGTCACTGAGACCATGGCAAAATTATACGAAAAACAGGGATACATTGAGGATGCTAAGAGGTTATATGAGAAATTGAAGATGCCCGAGGAATCTTGACTTTTTGAATCCTGAAATCCAACAAAACAGGTAGTATCAAATAGAATATGAAAGAATATGAGAAACCATATAAATAAATATCAAAAATAGGAATCAAAATTCAAAAATGCTTTGAGCACTCTGCGTGCTCTGTGGTTGAAATGATGATTTATTGCAAGGCTGATTTGGCGTTACTGTAGGGCAAATCCTGCCTGACGGTAGGCAGGCTTTAGGTTTGCTTCCGCAGGGCTGAAGCCCTGCCCTACGATGTTTGAAAGACCTTGAATGTGGGGCAAACCCTGCTTGCCGGTAGGCAGCTGTGTGGTTAAATTTTTGACAATACCCTAAAAAACAGGAGGTGTTATGCTTGTTATATGGGTCATAGTTATAATCTTTGTCATTATAATCCTCGCAAATGCCATCAGGATCCTGAAAGAGTACGAACGAGGAGTAGTATTCAGGCTCGGTAGACTGCACGGCGTAAAGGGCCCTGGTCTCATACTCCTTATTCCTATTGTGGACAAAATGGTGAGAATATCGCTACGAGTGATAACGATGGACGTTCCTCCACAGGACGTCATCACAAAGGATAATGTATCGGTATCTGTAAACGCTGTAGTCTATTTCAGAGTTATGGATGCTGCGAAGGCAGTCGTTGCCGTCCAGGATTACCTTTATGCAACTTCGCAAGTAGCACAGACAACCCTTCGAAGTATACTCGGCGAGTCTGAACTGGATGAGTTGCTTTCACAGAGGGAAAGAATAAACCTGGAACTGCAGAAGATAATAGATACAGAGACAGATCCCTGGGGAATAAAGGTTGCCATGGTCGAGATAAAACACGTAGACCTTCCAGATGGAATGAAGAGAGCAATGGCTCGTCAGGCTGAGGCGGAGAGAGAAAGGAGAGCCAAGGTCATACATTCACAGGGTGAATATGAGGCATCAGAAAAACTGAGGGATGCTGCGAATGTACTTGCGCAGTCTCCTTCGGCATTACAGCTTCGTTTTCTGGGGACCCTCGCCGATATAGCCACGGAGAAGAATTCGACGATAGTATTTCCTATCCCAATCGACCTGATAAAGCCATTTCTTGAAAAAGCGAAATAATAACAACATAAGCAAGTTCTGAAAAATATTTTTGATCTTCTTGCGTTTGATTATATGAACTGAAATCCACGGGATATCATAATCCGGCGTGGGGGTGTATAGAAATAAATTACAGGAGATATGATGAGGGCTATCATAATTACTGGACTCACCCTTATCCTTGCAACCTCACTCTCAGCTCAGGTTATAGTAGAAATTGAGGTTGGGGGAAACGAGATTACAGACCAATCACTCATAAAAGCCGTCTCAGGGTTAGCTGTAGGTAAAGATTTTGACCGCGAGAACACAAAAGAAACTCTGAAGAAATTATACGCCCTCGGCCATTTCAGGGATGTCGAGATAACTACGGAACCAAAGGGCGGCGGAATAAAGGTTATAATTACCGTTGACGAATATCCCAGGGTTAATAAGGTAGAGTTTGTGGGTAACAAGAAGATAAAAGATAAAGACTTACAAGAGAAAGTGGAGATTAGAGAGGGTAGTATAGGTTCTGACAGGCTAATTTTTAATGGCAAGGCAACCATACAGAAAGCCTACCGCGATAAGGGTCAATTCCTCGTGGAGGTCGAATCCAAAACCGAGATGACAGATGAAGGAATGATCGTTAAATACTTTATTACAGAAAAGGCTAACCTTAGAATAAAGAAGATAGAGATCACAGGTAACAACGCCTTCCCCGATGGTTCAATAAAATCAAAACTCCATAACAAGGAAAAGGGCTGGTGGTTTATAAGGCCCGGAGTATTCAACGAGGAGAAATTCGTTGAGGACATAGAAAAGATAGGACAATTCTATGCTGAGCGAGGATATCCCAATGCAGAGGTAAAAAACATCGAATTCGTTGACCTTGGTGAAAACTGGGTAAGAATCGAGATAACCGTGGATGAAGGCAGGTGTCTGTATTTTGGCGAAGCAAACCTCGATGGGAACACTGAACTAACGGAAGAAAACCTATTCGACTTCGTAAAGTTTAAGAAAGGCGACAGGTATAATACCAAGAAGTTGGATAAGACAACTCAGGCTCTCTATGAGATGTATGGTGATATAGGATATCTCTATCTAAATGTAAATATCGAGGAAGAGCTAATCGACTCAATTGTAAACGTTACTTTTAACATAAGAGAAGGAAATCCTGCAAGGGTAAATTATATATGGGTCAGGGGTAATACCAAGACACATGAGAAAGTCATCAGAAGAGAACTCAGCATCTTCCCCGGCGATATACTGCGTAGGAATGAGCTGATACGCTCACAGAGAAAGGTGTACAATCTCGGTTTCTTTGAAAACCTCACACTGGATACAAAAGTGGTTAACGACAGCGGCGATATAGACCTAACTTTCAACGTCGTGGAAAAACAGGTGGGACAATTTAATATTGGTGTTAGTTATTCTGCCGAAACCAAGCTTTATGGTAATATTCTTGTATCTATTCCGAACCTGAGGGGTCTTGGTGAACTGCTCTACGTGAAATTGGACAGAGGAGGTAGTTACTCAAACTACGAGGTCGGATATACAAAGCCCTGGCTCCTTGATACTCCACTAACTGCCGGGATCAATCTGCACAGTTACGAGCTCCAAAGGGATACCTACATCGATAGAAGAACGGGTGGAAGGCTTGACATGTCCAGACAAATTCCAAAGCTCCCTTACACATCTGGCTACATCTCGTATGAGCTCGAGAAAGTAAATATCGATGCTGACAGCACAGCATCACAATCTATTATAAATGCAGCGGGTGAAAGATGGAAGAGTGCGGTTACCTTTGGTATCAGAAGAGACTCAAGGGATAACTATCTGAATCCAAAAGAGGGCTCCAAAAACGCAGCGCGTATTGAAATAGCCGGGCTCGGTGGTAATGTAAAGTACCAAAAGTATATATTTGAATCCCAAGTCTACAATGTTCTGCCAGGCAACTTCGCTACGCTCGTTAGAGGCAAGCTCGGGGCTATAGGTCCAAAGGATGCTCCCACCTACGAGCGCTATCTCCTTGGAGGTGTCGGCGCCTGGGGTTTGCGGGGATATCCTGACCTTTCGATCGGCATTTTAGAGGATGGTAGTCTCGTAGGCGGAAGGTTCGCATTAGTATTCACAGTTGAGGCAAAAATATCGTTTGAACAGAATATATACCCTATAGTTTTCATGGACCTCGGCAATACATGGGCTACCCTCGAGGAGATAAATCTCCACGACCTGAATAGGGGTATAGGTTTTGGCATAAGAATGGAAGTTCCAATGATGGGACTGCTCGGGTTCGATTTTGCCTATGGAGACGGTACCTGGACGCCGCATTTCCAGGTCGGGACGGAATTCTAACGCCTCATGAATCTCCTCAAAGACTTTATAGACCTCCTCATCCCACCGCTATGCTGTCTCTGCAAAAGAAGACTGACAAACGATGAAACCATAATTTGTAAAGACTGCCTTGCGAGAATCAGGCTCATATCCCCGCCTTATTGTGAGAGATGTGGGCGACCTGTACCAGACCTTGAAATCACCGTCTGTAATAGGTGTATTATTGAAAAACATGCCTTCTCTTTTATACGGGGTGTATCTCCATACGGTGGCGTTATGGAGAATCTTATAATGTTGCTCAAATATCACGGTAAAAGCCAGTTGTCCGCAATCCTTGGAAAATTGATGAGTCTAATAATAAAGAGAGAAGAGGTCTACAGAAAATGCGAGTTGATAGTGCCCGTTCCCCTTCACACCACAAGAAAGAGGGAGAGGGGATATAATCAAGCAGAGCTTCTTGGTGAAGTTTTGTCCAGAGAAATGAATTTACCAATGATTACTGATGCCCTCATCAGAACAAGGGCAACCCTCTCTCAGACGAAACTCTCGCCCGATGCCAGAAAAGACAATGTAAGGGAGGCTTTTGCGATTAATCCAAAAAGGGTGGATGATATAAGAGGAAAAGTGATACTCCTTGTAGACGATGTCTTTACAAGTGGAGCAACTCTAAGCGAATGCACAAATACTCTGAGAGAGGCAAAGACTGGAGAAGTCCTGGGTGTAGTCTGTGCAATAGCGGGGTCAGGCTACACAAAAGCTGATGGTAGATCAAAAATGGACGCTGGGGACAGTAATTTATCCAATCCTGTCTTACCTTAAAGGATGAGATTCCAGAAAAGCTAAATACCCCGCCTGAAAATATTCTTGAAGAAGTTCCACATTGGCACCCTTTTCATATACTCGCTGTATTTCTCACCGAACTTTTCGATATTGAATGTATCCCCTTTAATGGATGCCATAAAACTGCAGAATATTACTAAAGCACATACTACGGTAGATTGGACGGATTGAAAGACGAACGCAACAGCAAGAGACCACATGGCAGTCCCGAGATAGAGGGGGTGTCTTAGGAGTCTAAATACCCCAGTTTTTATGATGACAGTCGAAGCCTCCCACCCGCTCTCTGGTTTTCCTTTTCTACCAAGAGATATAAAAGCCGCCGCCACGAAGAATAAAGAGGGGATATAAAGAATCAAACCAATAATTCTCAATATTCTTATCTGATACGTATTCCATACTCCTCCGACCCCAAGGATAACCATGCTCAGAAGACCTCCTACAGCGAAGACAGCGTAAACCTCCTGGACCTGGCGCAATCTAATAACGGGTACAAGCCACCTTGAAATAATTATTATCCATACAACCGCCAGTATTATATAAGCCCACATTATTCCTCCCTTACTGAGATTGGTTGTCCAGAAGACTGGTTTTGGGTCTCTACTACCCGTTTTTTCACTTTAAATAAATAAGCAATTGCAGCACCGATGGCAAACCCGCTTATGTGTGCAGCAAAAGCGACATTCGAAACGCCTCCTTAAGAAAAAACCAAGGTGATCTTCTGGTATTTTAAATTTCAGGATGACTTCTTACTTCGAATACGGCTCGCAATGAATCTTATTCCCCTCAGGGTAAGCCATCTATCATACCTGTATCCTAACTCCTTTGATATCTCCTCTCCCAGTCCCCCGGTCGTCAGAACAACTAAATCCCGTTTATACTCCTCTCTAATCATCTCTATCAGACCGCCAATCCTTGCAATCTCTCCCCAGTATGCACCCGATGACATACATTCGTCTGTATTTCTCCCTTCAATCTTCTCAATTCTTTTGGGTATTATCTTTGGAAGTAAGGATGTATATCTATGTAGTGCTCGAAGACCCAGGTCAATTCCAGCAAAGATAAGACCGCCCATATAGACACCCTTGATGATAACTTCTATGGTCGTGGCTGTCCCGAAATCAATTACAATGCAGTCTTTTCCTGCAATATTGTACCCTGCAGCAATATTTGCTATTCTGTCCTGACCAATCAAACCCTCGTAATCTATTTTAACACCAAAATCTATACTTCTACCTATGAATTTGACATCCAAACCGTAGAGAGACTTTACCAATTTCCCCAGGTTATCTGCGGCTTCAGGTACGGTACTGGCAGCCAATACATGATCAGGTTTGGCAAATTTGAGTCTCTGTTTATCAAGCTTATGGGTTGCAAACTGGACGACCCTTTCCATCCTATCCCCCATCCAACTGGCAATCTGGGTGTTGGTATTTCCTACGTTACACGTAAGTAACCTATCCATAATTGGTTAAAATTTACAGAGTAAAAATTCAGACAGCCTAACCTTTTAAGTTTAGGCGATGTCCAAAACTCTCGTGATAAAGAATTGTCAAATCATATGGTGAGGGTAAAAGTTTGCATCCGCAGGGCTAAAGCCCTGCCCTACGATTTATTGATATGTAGGTTAAACACTGCCTAAAAAACATCATGGGGAATTTAATAAACAGTATTGGCACATCTCAAAAGATTGCATCAACTGACTTATTCATCACAAAACTTTGGAACACTCCCTAAGTTTAACTTAATAATATAATGGAATAGGCGGTTTGTCAAGAAAAAAAGGGAAGAAAATAAGGGTGAGGGGGAAATAGACTAATGGCCAAAGATCCGTGCCTCGATGACTGGAATTCGTTTAATGTTGTCGACGCTCATAACGATACTCGGTAATCGACGCTTGTGACTCGACTAGATACATATAACAAAATGTAGCTTTCAAGTATCCAGTTTCGAGCTTCGATGTTCTTTAGTTTTATGTATAAAAAATGGTGGGCGAAAGAGGACTTGAACCTCTGACCTCCTGCTTGTAAGGCAGGCGCTCTCGCCAACTGAGCTATTCGCCCATATAAAAGTGCAGGGTATATCTAAATTGCTAATTTTTAATTTTTTATATTTTATATTTGAATTTTTATCATACCCCTGGCGCGATTCGAACGCGCGACAACCGGTTTAGGAAACCGGTGCTCTATCCGTCTGAGCTACAGGGGCATATATACTGTCTATTAGTATACACCATAATAAATAATTTGTCAAGAATTTTATTCGGTTCTCTAGTGCTGGGTGCAGATATCTTTGGATTCTTAAAACAGAAAGACCTGGCTACAATTTTCCCTTGACTTTTGGGAAATTTTTTATTATAATGGTAATCCTAAGGAAAATAGATAAATCCTTTACAATTAGAGGTGATCTGACTACCCCAACGCCAATGAATAGCACCTTTTCATTCATAGCACATAATGCCACCAACTATATAGCCCAGCAGGTATCTTACAGTATTGACAAACCAGTATGTAAGCCTTCGCAGATATTCATTATGCCTACCTATAGATGTAACGCACGCTGCGTGATGTGCGATATGTGGAAAATTAAGAGTGAGAACGAGGTATCTATTGAGGAATGGATTGATTTACTCGGTAAGATTCGTTCGTGGTTGGGACCCTTTTGGGTTATTATCTCAGGTGGGGAACCCTTTAATAAAAAGGGGATACTTGACCTTCTATCCTTCTGTCGGCAGAATGAAATTAAGACCAAGGTTTCCTCGAATGGTATACCTCTGACGGATAAATTCTGTGACAAGGTTATTCAATATGGACCCGACTTTTTGAGCTTTTCTATAGACAGTTTCAATCTTGAGATACATGACAGACTGAGAGGATGTAGAGGTGTTTTTAAGAGTTGTGTTGGGGCTATAGAGTATCTCCGTGAGAAGACTAAAGATATCCTCATCGGTATAACATCTATTATTATGGAGGAAAATTTTAGGCAATTGCCTGAAATGGTTCGTTGGGGAGAATCTCTGGGGGTCGACCGCATACTCTTCCAGCCAATCCGCAGCAATCTTCCAGCCAGGCCAGATAATAAATATTGGTATAAGAAGAATCCCCACTGGATCAGCGATACGGAATTACTCGATCAGAAATTAGACGAACTCCTGAAACTCAAGAGAGAGGGTGCTCCTATCTGGAATACCGAAGAACAGATAGAAGATTTCAGGTCATACTTTCATGGCCCGAATAAGAATGTAGATCGTTCACAATGTATGGTTCGCTATAACTTCTTCCGGGTTAATCCCTTGGGAGATGTCACGATATGTGGAATTTATAAAGAGACTATCGGTAATATTCGCGAAAGGGAGCCCTGGGATATCTGGAGGTCACAGGAGGCAAAGAGGGCCAGGGATAAGATGAAGAGATGTTGTGTTCACTGCACAGTTAGCTGTAATAAAAGATACAGCCTTAAAGGATATATCGAACTCTATAAAACCCTGAAAAATAGATTAGGTAAGATGTAAAATCTATTTAATTCTAAGCTATAGAGACGAGAAATGTATAAAAATTCTCTAGTCAGCGTAATAATCTGCACATATAATCGCGCGAACTCACTGAAGAGGACCTTGCGTTCTCTTGCAAAACAGACACTTGATTATAGAGACTTCGAAATTATAGTGGTCGATGATGGTTCTATAGACTCTACATCCAAGACCTGCAAAACAATGCGTGATGATCTACCAAATTTAAGATATGTATCTACTGGTAAACACTCTGGGCTTGCCCATGCCCGCAACCTCGGCATCAAGGAGTCCAGAGGTGACTGCGTTCTCTTCTTAGACGATGACTGCATTGCTGAGGAGGATTGGCTTGAATGTATGAAGAATGCCCTAAGGAAGTACAGGATAGTAGCGGGTGTAGTACGCAGCCCTATTGACAACTATTTCAAACTATGTCACAATATATCCCAGTTCCATCCCTTTATGCCATGTCAGAATAATGGTTATACAGAATTTATACCCGGCGCTAACATGGGTTTTTGCCGCTCAGTGCTTGAGAAACTTTGTGGTTTCCAAACTGATTTAACAACCTCTCAGGATATGGAGTTTATATTGCGGGCTCGTAGTGAGGGTTATCGAGCATTCTTTTTAAAAGACGCAGTTGTGACACACGACCCTGAACGCCAGACTCTGTCAAGTATCTTGAAGTACTCTGTAGAGCATGCAGAGAATACGATAATCCTTCGCAACCGATTCAGGTTACTACTAAAAACACCGTTTTTACTGCGTTCTCCAGGTTGGTTACTTGCTGCAGCCCCTTTGATAGCTCTGAAGGTCACCACCAGTATATACCTTAGAAATCTCTGCATGCTGAAACTATTCTGGACAGCACCAGTGGTCTTTATCCTAAAATTGGCATGGTGCTTTGGAGCTGCTCGAGGATTGCAAAGATACAAGTATAAAAAATGGCTTAAGACTATAGACCAAAGACTGAAGACCTTAAACGGTAGCAAATAGAAAATAGAGAGGAGAAAGGGGGAAATAAAGACCAAAGACCAGAGACCAAAGACTAACAGCTAATTATTCACACTAGGCACTGATGACTATGGACTATGCACTAAGCAGTAAGCACTAGGCACTATGAGGATAAAGGTTAAAGGAAAAACCCAAACAAACTCAATAAACCGAGTAAACAGAATAAATTGAGTCGAACCATCACCAGTTTTTCCTTTCTCACCAAGAGTGATCTAAGGTATGGAAATCTTGTTCAGTATCATCATACCGGTATCTCATGGCGGAAGCTTTCTCAGAAAGGCTCTCGTATCTCTATGCGAGATGGATTATCCGCCTGAGCGCTTTGAAGTCGTCGTTGCTGGTAATAAGGATGATCAAAATTCGCAAAAGATAACAGATGAGATAGCAAAGATAGCCGAATTTGACCTAAGATATGTATGCTCTTCCGAATCAAAGATCGCAGCAGAATTAAATGCCGCCTTCCATGCCTCACATGGTAAGGTACTCGCATTTGCAGACGATGATTGTATCTTCTTACCAGACTGGCTAAAAAGGCTCCATGAGATCTTTGACCTGGAACCAAACGCTGGTATTGTAGGGGGAGTTGACGAACTGATAAACAATCGATCAGGTTTTAATCAAGCCTTAGACTATGTTCTAAATTCACCCCTTGGAACAGGGGGCTTCAGGGGCTTAAAAAAATCGAGCTTTGGTAGGTACTATCCGAAATTATGGAACATGGCGATTACCCGTGAAGCTGCATCAAACATCTCCCTTGTTTCAAACCAGCGCATCCCTGAGTTATTCAATGAATCACTGGTCGTGTATGAAGATATTGAGCTTGCAAGACGAATAGAAAAGACAGGTAAGGGGATTGTTTTTTCACCATACTTACGCATCAGACATCACAGAGATACAAACATCGTATCATTTTTTAAAAGAAATTTCAATATGGCGCGCACTTCCAGAAGCCTGGGCATTCATAAAATACCCCACGTCTCAGCCACGCTTTCCTTTGTCTCCTTATTTACTCTGGGAATTTTGTCTTTCCTCTTTAAACCTGTACTCATTGCCTTCTCAATCTTTTTGGGCGCATACATCATCTCGCTACTTGCAGGCGCAGTTATCGGTTCTATAAAAAAGAGAAGAGGCACATTGATTCTTATGGTTCCTGTATTGATTGTCTCACTTCATCTATCACGCAGCCTTGGTTATCTAATCCCCTGGCATTACAGAAGGACATTGGAAGGTAGAATATGAACTGGCGAAATAGTATCTCGCGTCTCAAGACCCTTGCAGGCATAATTCACGGAGGTCGTGCTTTCGGTGGACCCTATCAGGCAAGTATCTCTGTGACAAATAGATGTAACCTGAATTGTATCCACTGCTACTTCCATTCACCACTTATAGAGCGTCCCAACCTAATGAAATTAAGGAGAGCCAGACATACCTACCAAGAGCCTCCCTCAGATAAGGAGCTTATGGACTTACTAAATCTTGAAGCGGATCCCAGTCGCCTAATGTCCCTTATAGACGAATTAATCGGACTTGACACAACACGATTTCTTTTAAGTGGTAGTGGTGAACCTTTCCTGCATAAGAATATCCTCGACTTCTATGCCCGCGTGAAACATGCAAATTGTACCTGTATTATAAACACGGCTGGTCATATGTTGAACCGTGAAAATATTGACTTCTTGATAAAAATTGGATTTGACGAACTCAGGATTACTACAATGGCAGGAAGCCCGAAAGTCTACGTTGATACGCATCCTTCTATGAAGGAATCGACATTCAAAGATATAGAAGAGAATCTTCTCTACATCGCCCAAAGAAAGAAGGAATTAGAAGTAAGTAGAC
>CAZRTU010000020.1:5731-11741 GCA_964603075.1 uncultured bacterium | reverse complement strand
ATTCAATGATCTTCGAACCAACTTTTGTATCTAATGAGATGGTATATATGTTTTTATAAATATCAATGAATCCTTTTACAATCCAATCTCCCTTGTCAGTCGCGATTATTTTATTATACCCTTCCACCTCTTTTGGAAGTAGAAAAAGCATTGATAATTCTTCTCCTGCATAGGGCATCTCAAGTATCTGTAGTTCTCCAGTCTCTGCATAATTGAACCCCGCGTCATCAGTCATTCTCATCATCTGGACCCTTACGGTCTTCTTTGGGCTGACTCTGAAGTTTTCTTCTCTGGTATCTTCCTCTTTGAATTGCCTGAGCCAAGCGCCCTTGAAATATATCGCGTTTGTTAATACTAAACTGGTATACGCTCCGAGCAGGCCCTGGGGGATCAAGTTTTTGATCTTGTTATTCGTCTGCTCTTCTACCCATTTATTGATTATCTGGCGCGATTTCTCTGTCTCTTTAACAAAATCCAGATTGGTTGTTTTTCCAACGTAATACTTGAATACAAGAACGATGTATTCTTCTAAAAACGTGTAATCCTTTTGAGCCCAGAGGGCATTTGCAGTATGAAGTTTATATTCTTTATCTTCCTTGTTTATCTGGTTATAGATTCTCGCGAAGGCTGGTCTACGAACGTTCTTATCTTCAGGGAAGCAGAGCACAGATTCCATTTCTTTTGCAGTTTGTCCTTTTGCACCCTCATAAGCCATAGCGAGTGCAGTGGAAATACTATAGGGAGAGAAGAATATATTCTCAGATTTCTCAGTGAATTCTGAGTAGAGCTCAAAAGCAAATTGATTGTTGGCTTTTATAACGGATGCCACACCCTCTTCAGTTGCTCCACTATCATCCGCCTTTAAGAGTATCTTTTTGCTGCAGCCATACAGAAGTATGCTCAAGCCGATGACCATTGATACAACCGTATTTATTGCATATCTACACTTCATATTACCTCCAGTTCTGGAGATTTAATAGATATATTCATAAATAAAAGTCTCTTAGAGGCTTACCAGTCAGAGTTATAGGATAAACCCACAAAGAAGCCGATATTGCTGAAATCGATTATCTTTACGTCATCTCTACTCTTACGACTGTATAAATACTTCCCCACAGTATATAGCCCTAATTTCCAGAACAGCTTGATATTCACGCCACCCTCGAGGTCGAATAGAAAACCTCTCTCAATAATCTCCGGTTCACCGATTCTCGGAGTTCGAAGGGTACCGATTCCACCGCCGAGGAAAATATTTGAATTCCAATTTTCTAAAAGAGACCTTGTATAGAATAGATTAACAGCAAACAGCTCGCCAATTTCATAGGTAGAGTCCGCAACCGGATCTTTTGTATGATACTCGCTGGAGACAGAAATGGCGAGTGGCAGTTTCCCCAGCTTGATATCTAAGGCAAGTTGACCACCACCCAATTTCCCATCCGGAGCGCGTTCTTCAACAAGCCCACCCTGCCCCAATCTAACAGCAAAATCAAGGGCATGAGCCCGGGAGGAGGTGCATAGACTCAAGACTAAAGTTATAAAGAGAAGGTCTTTCATGTTACTCGATTTATCATCGATGTATCGAACCTCGAGGTTTATTGAATTCCATTATTTCTCCATCTTGTAGTCGCCTGAAAAACCTTAGCGTTTGTATTCTTACTGATACCTTCAGTATAATAGTAGGCTGGAGATATATCTGCCATGAAAATTTCAATCTCTTCACCCAGTCTACTCTCAGATAGAAAATTGACCTGTATTAAGTCTAATCTATTTTTTTCATACACATCTTTCGGGAAACTATCCATAATCCACTCTACATATCTGGCATTATTCACATGATCATTCACATCAATTTCAGTATATCCCACCTTCTTTTCATATATCAGCTCTTTATTCCTTGGCACTGCGATTTTCGCAGGAACAACCTCCAGGGCATGTTTATCTTCGATGCTAACAAACCTTTCTGCAAAGGGCTCAATCTTTTGAGGTCGCTTGGTCTTTCTATCAATTATAAGCCACGCAGTCGTAGCCTTTCCGAGTATCTCTTCGTGTGAGTTGTATATTAGAAAATCTCTTAAGGCAAAGAGTTTATTTGTGCCCTTTGGCCAGGTTAAAATCTTTATCTCTTCTCCAAAACCTGGAAGTTCTAATAATTCGATTCGTATTCTGGACAGAACCCAGAACAAACCCTCCTTTAATAGTTCTTCATAACCAATTTTCAAATTATTGGCGTGACTTCCAGCAGCCTCTTGCATAAAGTTGAAGATCGAACTTACTTTAAGTCGGTTGTGGAGGTCTACTTCGTATGTATGGATTTTGAAAGACTCTTCCCATATCGCTATCATATGATTACCTTTAACTCTCAGATATTACCGCGAACTTTAGTAAGTGTTAATTATGTTCAGAATGATTATGGAGTAAATCAGAATTCACTGAAATCTGCAGATAGTTATATTAGTATAAATTAAAACTTACAAAATGTCAAGGGAAAAGTATATATTTATAGGAGTGAGCAACAAAAAGGTCTTCTTAGCAGATTAACCGCGTTATAAATAGGGAGTTGTATGGTAAAGAGTCGACCATTTTGTCCAGCCGATTTTTCTTGTCAAAAGCCAATATTTTTATTTAGCCCACTTTGAGATGTTTCAGCGGATATATCAGTAGCAGAAAAAAAATTTTGTTGGACAAGAGAAAGGATGTAGTAGGCAAAAGTAAATATTATATTGTGACTTGACTCGACGTATTTATTCTCTTATGGTTAATTTATTTGTTGCCCAAGCTCATTTGACCGAGAAACTTATGCGGTCTTCAACTTTTGGGGCTACAGGAGTGTGACTCTGGATATAGCTCGTAAAAAGGTCGGTTGTAATGAGTGTAGTATTCTCCTTTTGAATATTTTTGCTTCTAAAAATGTAATGCCCATCTCCACCTATTGCTATCCAGCTGTTTGTTAGTATTGTATAGGTGGTAGATGTGTCAAGGGTAGTCCATGAATCATTTTGATAAACCTCGATGTTTACAATTCTCGAACCGACACTGATTATTTCAGAGACCTCACGACCCGAATATATTGCACAGAAAGGGGCCTGAGTTGTATCGATGGTGATTCTTACACCGCCGACCTGTAAAAATCCTCCGTCAGAGGCTCTGCATGTATCAGGGCATCCGTCGTCTGTAATCCTTAATACAGATGCGGATGTTTCAAATACCTGTTTCAGTTCAGAACCAGTCAATTGAACCATATAGACCTCGTTTCGGAATGGGAGTACCTCATTCGCGGTTAAGTAGGTAATCGGACCAGCAGGATAAATTTGGTCTCCGCGAATCGCCCCAGCATTAACTAAAGAGATATCAGCATCAGCAAACCAATCAAGCCATGAATCGGCTATTATATTGCCTGTGTTAGTCTCACGACTACGGACAATATCTCTACGAGTATCCAGTTCGACAGTAGATTCTCCAATGAAAACACCAAGGCTATCATTGTAAAGCTCCATATATTGAGCCATCAAGTCTTTTATAGCAGGATCGTAACCAACAGTAGAATCGAGCAAGACCGTTTGCCATATTAGATTGTGGATTTCCCCTTTATCGTAAATAAACCTCAAAACACCGAGATATTTAGCCCTTGAACCATCTTGAACGATTATAGTACTTCCAACAGTTTCATAGATGTATTCATGGTCATGACCGCCAACTATTATATCAATACCATCCACTTCTCGCGCAAGTTCCATATCAAAAGTGAACCCAACGTGTGTAACACCAATTATGATGTCGCATTTGGCTTTTTTGAGTTCATTGACGATATTATCAGCAAGTTTGACTATGTCCTGGTTAACTGTCGCACCACCTCCAGGTATGTTACAGACCTTTAATAGCTCAGGGGTCATCATACCAAAAATACCAATCTTTAAGTCAGCAATGTCTTTTATTACATAGGGATGAATCCTGGAATCGAGTTCCTGGTCATCAATAATTAGGTTTGCTGATACTATATCAAAATCTGAAAAACTGATAGCATTCTTGTAAACCTCAACACCTCTATCAAACTCGTGATTTCCCGGGGTAACCACATCATAACCTGCCATGCTCATGCCTCGAATCTCTGGTTCTCCTTCGAGGAGCGAAAACAGAGGACCCATCAAATCGTCTCCAGATGAAAGGAGCAGCGAGCCATCGACTTCAGACCTGATTTGATTTGAGGCTGCAGCAATTCTTTCGAGTCCGCCCACCGTGAGAGTATCACCTTCAATGACAACTGTATATGGCACGATGCAGCTCTGAAGATCAGCCGTAGTCATAATAGCAATTTCAACCGGATGGTCTAATTCATTACCATAACTAGTGCCAAGAAACGATATGCACCCAATAAGAGTTATGCTTATAATAAAGAAGAGCTTTTTCATTGAGACCCCCTTTTTTCATAGTAACACCCCTTAAAATATTGAGCAGAGGCTAGTTAAACTAGCCTTGTCACTCTTTGGCCTATTATAAGTATACTTAAAAATCAAAGAAAAGTCAACTAAAAAGATATTCGCTAATTCTGAAATTTTTGTAATATAATATCATCTACTTCTTTTATGCAGTTGCAAATTATTTGAACCTAACCCTGGAGCTGTGCAACCATTACAAACATTTCATCATTATCTATTTCTTCTATTACTTCCAGTTCGGCGGATACCACCATCTCTCTAATCTCACTCATAGGTGGCAGGTGATCATCACACACTGCTTCTTCCTCTCCTCTATGCAATTTATTTATCTCGTCACGAGATTGAGAATGGGCAATCATTAGCTTACCCTTTTTTCTCAAACTCCTTGAAAGATGCTGGATTACAGCTCTCTGGTCGGCAAAATGTGGGAAGCATGAATAGCAGACGATTGCGTCGTACTCATTTTTCGGCAAGATGTCATTTACATCTTCTATGAGAAATTCTACGTTAGGGTATTTATCTGGAGGATGCTTACTCTTTGCTACATTTATCATGTTCGCAGAGTAGTCCAAAGCGAAAATTCTGCCCTTCTCAGTGATATAACGATGTATATATGGGATAGTAACACCTGTTCCTGTCCCGATATCAAGTACTGTTTGTCCAGGGCAAAGTGACAGTATTTTTATAATTGAATCTAATTTTGTGCGGTCATGTGAGACGATATCATCCCATTCTTTTGCTATTTCATCAAAGAAGGTTTTTTTATAAGAATTGGATAATTTTTTCATCTCCGCTTTCTGATGTCCTTTCTAGCGCGTATGCATATGAAACCAGGGCGTTTTGATAGTTTCTCGTATGTCTCTGGATCCCTGAGCTTGAACTCCTTGGTGGGACGGGGTTCTATAATCTTCTCCAGCGTAAAGCCCGTAACCAGGAGAGGAGATATCATAGAGTATAACGACCTACAGTAGGAAGGCATTTTTACCCTGATACCAAATCCTCTCCATTCCCATTCCACCAGCTCTGTGTCAAAGTAATCTCCCTCTTCGTGCAGGGCGAACTTCATAAATGGATGCTCAGCAGAGAAGATTAAGAGACCATCTTCACGAAGAACACGATAGAATTCGGAAAAAACGCTCTTCCAATCTTTTATATAGTCCAAGACAAGCGCACTGAGGACTATATCGAAAAACCCTTCTTTCAGAAAGGAAAGTGGTTTACTCAAGTCAGCCAGGCTAACCTTTACGCGAGTTCCAAGCCTTTGTTGAGTCAGTTTAACCATTGTAGGACTTATATCAAAAGCAACCACCTTGGCTCCACGGTTTACAAGCCACTCCGAATAAGAGCCCGGACCGCAGCCGGCATCCAGGACATGTTTACTTTTTACATCAGGCAGCAGAGAAAGGGTGGCAGGACATTCAAGATAGGCATTCTCGGGTTTGGTGTCCACGAGAGCAGCATAACGCTCAGCAAGTCTTTCATAGGCTTCCAGTGCTATGGGTTTATCCCTTGAATCTTCTCTCATAGTATACCACTAATTGCACACATTTAGGACGCAGATTAAGGAGAGTAAAGAC
>CAZRTU010000020.1:0-5631 GCA_964603075.1 uncultured bacterium | reverse complement strand
AAGACCAGAGACCAACGACCGAAAACCAAAGACCAATGGCTTAATAACTTGGTGACCTAATTATCCAATGACTATCAGTTACTGCTTGGTGATTACTGCAGGGTGCATAGTTGTCAAATCGACCCCATGATTATTTATTATTGACTCCCTGCCTGCCGGCAGGCGGGTATGACTCCATTGCGATATACAGACCAAAAGCTTAACTAGCCCATTAAACCAAGCCTATACCAGGGGAAATGGGTGGGCTATACCCGTCAGTCTTTCAAGAACCAGATTCTTCTTGAGCAGCTCTTCGACCGTCTTTATGTCATCTGCGATTACACGATCCCCTGAGAGCGGAAGGATCTTCTCTCGAATCAATTCCTGCACTACTCTGGAACCTTTTCCAAGTTGTGAGTAATCTCCTTTGGTACGTATATCGATAGCTTCTGCTGAGCAGAGGAGTTCTATCGCTATTATAGATCTGGTATTATTGAGTATGTCCCTTGCCTTTCTTGCGGAAATGGGTGCCATGCTTACATAGTCCTCCTGGTCCTCTGATGTTGGAATTGAATCGGCTGAGGCGGGGTGGGTTAAGAGCTTATTTTCAGAAACAAGAGCAGCAGCCGAGTACTGCGCAATCATATATCCACTCTCCAGTCCCTCTCTTTTTGAAAGGAATGAGGGTAGGCCCTTTGAAAGGAAGGACGAGACCAGTCTCATTATCTGCCGTTCAGTTATGTTGCCGAGGTTTGAAATCGCCAATCCAAGGAGATCCATTGCAACGGCAATAGGCTCCCCGTGGAAGTTGCCACCCGATATTACTCTGTTCAGTTCTGGAAATACAAGGGGGTTGTCGGTTGCAGAGTTTATCTCGACCTCAAGCACCCCTCTTGTCCACCTGTATGAGGATAGTATGGTTGCATAGACCTGGGGTATGCAGCGGATTGAATATGCATCCTGGACATGTTCTTCATCACTGTCAATAAGTTGACTGCCCTTAAGAAGGCTCTTTATACATCTCGCTATTTCTACAACACCTTCATGGGCTCTCTTTTTCAGATATTGGAGGCTGAATGGATCCTCGCGAGCGAGTAGTGCCTCAAGGGTAAGACTGGTGGATGCAAGAGCAGCATTGAAGAGATTTGAGAAGTCGTATATCGTTAACAATCCGACACTTGTAGAGAATTGATTGCCGTTTATCAGTGCAAGGCCTTCCTTTGGACAGAGAGATAAGGCTTCTATAGCTGAATGGCTCAATGCGTTCCCGGCGGTTACACTTTTGTCTCCTATGAATGCCTCACCCTCGCCCAGGAGCAAGAGTGCGAGATGTGCAAGGGGAGCAAGATCACCTGAAGCCCCAACAGACCCCTTTTCTGGTACTGCGGGGTAGACATCGTTGTTTATAAGCGAAAGAATATTCTCTATTAAAACAGGTCTTACACCTGAGCAACCCGATGCCAGTGCGTTAGCTCTCAGGAGCATCATGCCTCTAACAATCTCCCTTTGGGCGATCTTACCTACTCCAGCTGAGTGAGATAATATGAGATTTTTTTGCAATTTTTGGAGTTCATCCTTATTGATTCTGACTCTTTCCATAGAACCGAAGCCCGTATTTAAACCGTAGATAGGCCTCTCCTCTTTTGTTTTCTTCGCTATCCATTTTGAGCTCATCTCGCATCTTCTCTTGGCTTCGTTTGATAGGGAAGCCTCTGTGCCGCCCCTGACAATTCTCATAAATTCTTCGATGGTGAGAGAGTCACCATCTATGATAACGGGTTTATTCTTCATATCTTAGCTCCTTTTTGGGACGCTGATTTACCTCGATAATCCGCCCTTTTTAAACATAAACAATAACCTTTCCTTATCCGAATTAGACCGTCACCAATGTTTCTATCTGCCATTATATCAATATCCTCTGATTTTTTTGAGCATTTCCTCTGCTACTCCCTGGGGGACCCTTCCGTAGTGGGCGAATTCCATAATATAGACTGCCCTTCCCTGCGTGAGAGAACGTATAGTAGTTGCATAACCGAAGAGGTTTCTTAGAGGACAACTTGCTTTAACGGTCTGCAGTAGACCCTTGCCATAAAGTGCTGTTACCTTACCATCCCTTGCATTGATGTCATCGAGAACCGACCCAAGGTATTCACCTGGTATGATTATCTCGAGATTCATTATTGGCTCAAGCAGACACGGGCCCGCCCTTTCGATCGCTCTCTTAATGGCTAATCCTGCTGCAATTTTGTAATCAATTGAGGAGGAATCCACCTCGTGATATGACCCACCGGTAATATTTACATTTATGTCTACCACCGGGTACCCTAGTAATATGCCTGCGTTGAGAGACTCGAATATGCCTTCCCTTATCGGGAGAAAGAATTCAGGAGGGATTTCTCCTCCTCTGATGTTTTCCTCTATTGAAATGCCCTTACCGTTCTCGTTTGGTGAAACGGTAAGCTTAACATGACCGTAATGTCCTCTACCTCCTGTCTGTCTTATGTACCTTCCTTCTGCAGACGCCTCAGCGGTAATAGTCTCCCTGTAGCTAACACGTGGCTTTCCCACCCTCGCGTGAACGCCAAATTCTTTTGTTATTCTCTTTGTTAGGACTTCGAGATGCAGTTCACCCATACCAGATATTATGGTTTCACCTGTCTCATCATCAAATCTTCTTGAAAAGGTCGGGTCTTCGTCCTCAATCATCTTTAAGACAGAAGCAAGCTTACCCTCGTCTGCTTTGGTCCTGGGCTCGATGGATACAGATATAACTGGTTGGGCAAAGGTTGGACTTTCAAGGAGTATTGGATTTTCCTTCGCACATAGAGTGTGTCCGGTCTTGACATTCTTTGGGCCTACGAAAGCACAGATGTCTCCCGCAAAAACCTCGTTGGTCTCCGTTCTTTTATTTGCGTACATAGTGAAAATGCGAGTTAATCTCTGTTTCTCTTTAGTGTTGGCGTCGAGAATGACCGAGCCTCTTTTGACCCTTCCGGAGTATACACGTATATAGGACAGTTTGCCGAATGGGTCCTGTACTATTTTAAAGACAAGTCCGGCGAAAGGTTCACTTGAGATCAATTTTCTTTCGGTTTCCTTACCGTCCAGTGTCAGACCCTTTATGGGAGGAAGGTCCGGAGGAGATGGAAGGAAGTCTACTATCCCATCTAATAGGGGCTGCACGCCTATATTTTTAAGTGAGGCACCGAAATAGACAGGGTAGTAATGGTTTTCTATAGTTCCCTTTCTTATTGCAGATAATAGTTCTCTTTTAGAGGGCTCCTTTTCATCCAGGAAGAGAGAGGCAATATGGTCATCGTGTAAAGAGACGGCCTCAAGGAGTTTTTCTCTCTCCTTCCTTGCTTTTTCTATTAATGTATCCGGTATATCAGTTACCACGTAGTCAATACCTGCATCCCCCTTCCAGATATAGAGTTTCCAGGAGATGAGGTCAACCACACCGTGGAAAGAGTTTTCTATCCCATAGGGGGTCTGGAGAATAATTGGAGTGGCACCGAGTCTGTTGCACATCATGTTACAAGCCTCGTAGGGATCTGCCCCAATTCTATCCAGTTTATTGATAAAGACAATTCTTGGAATCTTATACCTGCTTGCCTGATGCCATACTGTCTCTGACTGCGACTCCACGCCTTCTACCGCACTAAAGATTACGACCGCCCCGTCCAGCACCCGCAGGGAACGTTCTACTTCGACCGTGAAATCAACGTGACCGGGTGTATCTACAATATTTATCTTTTTGCCTTTCCAGATCGTACTTACACAGGCTGAAGTTATGGTTATCCCCCTCTCCCTCTCTTCGGAAAGATAATCAGTGATTGTTGTTCCTTCATCGACCTCACCCATTTTATGGGTCTTGTGTGTATAGTAGAGGATCCTCTCGGTAGTGGTTGTCTTACCGGCGTCTATGTGGGCGATTATACCTATATTTCTAATTGTTCTTGTATCCATAAGACCGAACCAAAAAATCCATCAGATATCTTGAGCAATCAAAGTCTTAAAGGAAGAATAACGTTCTCTAGTTGCCCTTTGCCTTCTCCTCTTCCCAGATTCTTTTTACATCTTCCGGAGTTTTTGCCTTTCTTCTGCCAAATATATGTGAATGCCTGGCTTTCAGTTTATGTGCAAGTACCTCACATACATCGAGTATACTGAAGTCCTCTGATATCTCCGACTGCAGCAATATCTGTAATAGGAGATCTCCGAGTTCACCCTTTAGACCTTCCTTTTTTTCTATTGCAGTTATTACCTCCTCGCATTCTTCTCTTATGAATGGAGCAAGTGATTCGTGTGTCTGGATACTATCCCATGGACATTCTTTTCTCAATCTTTTTACTATGGAGACAAGTTCATAGAATATCCCCGCCTTTTCCAGATAAAGGAGCCAGAGTTTTGTTCCTATTCCAAGGGTATAACCACCCACGACTTTCTTGGCAAGAATCCTGTGGCAAGGTATCACGATAGGTAGAGGGTTAAGCCCGGCTGCTTTTCCAACAGCCCTTTGGGTGTTTGGTTTTCCGAGAGACTTTGCTATTTCACTGTACGTCGTCGTGCGAGCATAGGGTATTTTTCTTATCTCCTCCAACACCCTTCTCACAAAAATCGGGATGGATGATAGATCTATAGGATAGTCAAAATCCTCTCTGTAGCCCTTGAAGTAAGAATGGAGCGACTTGCCAAATCCAGGAAATATATCCTTTACAGATACAATCTTCCCCTGCTGACTTTCTACAGGTGTTAGGCTGTTCCAAGACAGTTTGGATAGACCTTTTTCGGTTGCCTTGACAGTGATCTTTCCAAGCGGTGAGTTGTAGATCGAATATCTCATAATTGCCTACAAAAACCACAGGAAAGTAAATAATCTAGTTAGATTAACGATCCTGTGGCTTCGATTGATTATAATAGGGAAGGATTCAGAACGACGATATTCGTATGTGGGGGGAGCTGATCCTTGTCTATTTCAAACTCGGAAGAATTAGTTTTCTTTACGTTTTTCAAACCCCTAAGGAAATCTTCAACGCCTGCTATCGGGAAATTTAGTGAGGGTGTCTTGAAATGCATTGGTATTACTATCTTTGGGTTTATAGCATCTATAACCTTTTTTGCCTTTTCCGGTCCTATGGTATAGGTGCCTCCTACGGGGATAAAGCAGATATCAATGTCTCCAATACGTGAAATCTGTTCCTCGGTCAATTCATGGCCGAGATCACCGAGGTGGCATATCTTAATGCCGTCTACCTCAAATATAAATATCGTATTTCCCCCCCTTTCACTTCCTTTACTGGTATCATGGTAAGTAGAAATACCTGTTATCCTTATACCTTTAACTTCTCCACCCGTCTCTTTTCTTATCACCTGAGGATTACCACCAACGGTATCAGTTGCATTATGGTCCCAGTGTTCATGCGACACAGTAACAATCTCGGCGTCTTCCTCGATGGGTTTATAGTTTACGCCTTGGGTTGGCGAGTAGGGGTCCGTTATTATTCTTGTACCCTCTCTATTTTTCATAAGAAAGGCTGAGTGACCCAGATACTTAATCAGCATATGATATACCTCCCCCCTCGAGTTTAAATCGTGGCAATCAGCATTACACAGGGATCACGTCAACGAGTTTTCTATTTCCCCTTCTCT
>CAZRTU010000019.1:0-12307 GCA_964603075.1 uncultured bacterium | reverse complement strand
AATGAAGGCGTCAGTACCTATATCGGGCATATCAGTTACAATAAGGGTGTCCCAATCATATCCACCCATTACCTCAATTTGCATCACGGTATCAGCATAAATTGTATCTATAGGACTGGGCCCTGGCATAGACTCGGAAGAGTGATATTCTTCGTAAATGGACATAGGGTAGGCTGCACGTGCAACCATTGCGTAGTATTGAGCGGAAAGTGTATCCCAGCTTGTTCTGAGGAAATGTATCTATTTTAGAGAACATGCAGCAGGTGGCTCAAAATATACACCCAGCGTGTCACCCGGTAAGAGATTCCCCAGAAAATAACAAATGTAATCCCAATTATAGTTAATGAGCCAATCGAGAGATGCCTTATTGGTACGAGGTATTATTTTACCAAGTTTTCCCGGTTCAGATGGAAGTAGGTATACCCCCTGTGATTTGGCATTTACACTTCCCGTATAAGTAGACAAGATTAGTGCTAAGGTAATAAAAGCACTAATTTTCTGCATAGTAAACACCTCCTATAAGAAGGTAGGGAATTAAATTCACCTTACTATAGCGAATTTTCCGATTTTTTCTTCACCTAATGGGGTGGAGATGTGATATAGGTATATACCAGAGGCGATGGATTCATTTTCGTAATCCTTGAGGTTCCATGGTTCCATACCGCCTATTTCGTCAAGGATGTCACCCTCTGAGGTTGCGCTGTGATCTATTATCCTTATGAGGTCGCCAGAAAGTGAATATATTCTTATTGTGCACTCGGATGTGAGGCGTGTAAAATGAACCCAGTGATCTTCCCAGCCCCTGTCCCATTCAGCGTGCGCAACATAGGGATTTGGGACTACTTTTACCCTATCAAGCTGGCCTTTTCTTCCGAATTGTATTGCATCTGCCTTTATGGTAAATTCATTACCACGTCCAGGCATAATCGCATTGCAAGAGCTGTATATCCTCCATACGTCACCATCAGTGATCTGATTAAACTGATCTGGAGTCATTGAACCCCAGCCGTTGAATAGGTATCTCACTCCGCATATGTAAAACCAGATCGAGCGGTCATCTTCTGTGAGCCAGGTCTTGGTAGGTTTAATCGGTGTCCTGCCTGAGAAACACCAACCATCATCTGTCACGGTATTTGGTGGAATCTGTGCATCATTTGTCACATCCCAGACCTCACAGGTTAGAGTGTCTTCTGCTTTTATCCATCTCATCTCAATGTCAATTCCGCCTTTGTATGCCCACTTCTTGCTGATTCTCTCCATACAGAGTCCCCATATTTCATAGAATCCGTCAATTTCAAGGGCAGAGTCAGGATAGTCCCCTACTAAAACTATTATTGAATCGGGCAGTCTTACGGCTGATATATTGTTCCCGAATGTGTCATATTTGACAGTGAGGTCTATTTTTATCTCTCCAGAAACCGCAAGACCATCGAATACAGGGGTTGTGAATGTTCCAAACCACTCTTCTGCCATGCTTCCATCGATGTTTGTATAATACCTCAGTTCTGTTGGGACCTCTACGGGGTAGGGTGTTGAACTTACCCATTCCTGTCTCGTTTGGTTATATATCCTATATGTATAAACAGGCTGTTCATCCTCATCGAACGTCTCCCCCCAGATAAGCTTGTAAGAATCACCTGTTACAACCATAGGTGCCTCTACCATAACCTCTCCAAAGGTTACAACATTTGTCAGGCCCTTAGTGCGAGATATACCTGTTTCCATCTCATGCATATCACAGGGTTCTGCTCTTGGTATTACTGAGTAGGGCTCTATGCCAGATTCCCGAGCTACCCACACGTCCTGATTTTTATTCTTATAGTCTCCTGGAGTATTGAAATCATAGGTAGTTACTGCATAATAGTAACGAACACCGTTTATAACGTCCTCGTCAACGTACGAGAAAGTAATACCAGTGTTATTGCTTTCCTGTCCACTCATATTACCCAGTTCGGGCACATAGACGTCGCCAGGTAAGAGAGTGATGTCATTTTTTACATCCCACTGGTATATCAAATCCCAATCATCGTACATACCGGTTTTGGACTTCCACAGCCTAAATCCTTCAAAGTCATATTCTCTGTACAGGGTGTCAATGACTGGCTCGCCGACTCCGGGGTCTATCATAATGGGATAGAATGGGTCGGAAGTCGTCAGGGATACATTATTCCATACAATCGTTACCCTTTCGTCACTGGGTGTTAGAGTTACTCGGGGTGAAGGCGGGGGAGAGGGGTAAGCCCAGTCGTAGTTATACAACAAACATGCAAGCTCAGCCTCGCTTTTGAGATAGTATAGAACACCAGTACTGGCATTTGAGAACATTATGGCTATTGCAAAGGTATCTACCTCACCCGGAACCATCTCGAATGGACCACAACCCATAATCATCCGTTTGTCTCCAGGCAACTCGTCAGGAAGTTCCCCAAAAGGATGGTACTGGGTTCCTTTGTAACCAGCGAGCATTATATATCTCTTGAATTCTTCATCTGGCTCATACTGTCTATTGCATATTTGAAGAGATGTGAGGGACAATCTTTCTCCTTCGTTTATGAGTGTGTCGATTAAAAGAGCACCCTCGTTATCATATCCTCTCACGACTACTTCGTAGTCAGCCTTTGGTCCCTGAAGCACACAGATTCCGACATAATTTCTTTCATACCACCATATGTCTGATTGGAGATTTGTTGTCCACGCAAGTTGTCTTAAAATATCGAGTCCTACTATGTCATTATCTGCATCGCCGACATCCGGGTCAGATGCATGTCCCACAAACATATGCCTTATTGTATCATCGCTAACATTCTCGAATTCATATATTATAAACAGCATGTCCTTGAAATCTGGGGTATTCCAACCAAAGCTTATCTGTCTCACACCCAATCCAAGTGGATATGTAGGAAATGGATTCAGTTCATGATGAATGGAATCGCACAGGTCGTTGTATTCACACCAGACCTCTTCATCAGCCCATCTGTCAGGTGTTCGAAAGACCGCTGAAATAGGTTTTCCATACTCGTTTCTTAAGGGCCACTCAAGAAAATCCAGAGAATCAGTTGAGAAGTATAGTCTATCCTCTGGATGTGACTCGGGATCATACCAGTGGTCCCATATGTGGACAGAATCTGGTGGACCGGGTATAAAATCAAAGCCACGTCCAACGGTGTTGTAACCAGATGATACTAACACATCACCGATAAGAGTGTCTGGGAGATTGCCGCCTGGGAAGAGGAAGGTATGCACCAACCTCTCCAACGAATCTTCGTATTCCTTCTCCACAAAGGCGCCTATCCAGAGACCAGCACCAAATATATACGCTTCTCCAGACCCTCTCGGCCAGAATGTTCCGGCTGTACGTGCTGGGTTCTGCCCGAATTCGCCCCAATTAGCTATCCACATTTCTACCTGATTTACCATTTGTATTCTTTTCTGGAAGCATTTGTATTCCGCTGGCTTATCCACACTTGCAACGAGTGATATGCCGTATACTATGGCTATAGATAATAATATATAGCACCTTCTAACCATAATAGGTCTTATACCTTATTTGAGAAGTAAAGGAAAGAACACAAAATCTATCAGAAAGGATTTTTAATTCTTCAGGAAAAGTACCCTAATTCATCCTCAATAGGATAGGGGAGAGGCAGAGGTATTTTTCGCAGAAACAGAATGAGTGAAGTGCAGGAATTCTGGCAAGAAATAATTCATGTTTTGATTTACAATACGCTTATGTATCCTATATTAGTTCCTCTTTTTTGTTATAAAGTGTAAAAATATCAAAGGAGCAGTCTCTATGTTTTATTATAGTATGAAAATTCCAATTTGTCAAGCGAAAAATGTGATTGAAAGTAAAAAAATGAGGCGTCGCTCTAAATCAGCACAGCCTCTATGTAAATGTATACGTATAAATTGTCATATCCTTAAGTGGGCAGGCATTTCCTCAGGTACCTTCATCTTCTTCTATTTTAGTTTCAGACTTTGTCAGTAAAATCTTGATTCTTTTATTGACGAGTATCCACATAAATATTGTTAAGCCTATCATACCCAAACTTATCAACGGGATTCCCAATGCAAAAAAATTATAGATTGCATGCAATAACATTGCCAGAAGAAGTCCTCTATAGATGATTCTGGTTGGTTTCCCGGGTGTGAATTTGGAGATTCCAAGTGCATAGCCCCACATACTGGAAAATAATGCGTGTCCGGGGACAGCTAAAAATGCCCTTAGAATTGTTACCTGCACCAGATTACCCGATCTATAGGCATCAATTAAATACCCGAGGTTTTCGATTGAGGCAAAACCCAAGGCAACGGCAGCGGCATATATAATTCCGTCAACAGGTTCATCAAACTCTCTGTCCCTGTATACGGTAAACCTGACAACGAGAAACTTAAACAGCTCCTCGATAACAGGAGCAGATATTATAATAGAAATGTATCTTGTAAAGGAGACGAATTGTTCAACAAAGGCGGCTGGAATTGCTATCAAAATACCATAGAAGAACATCTTAAGGACGAGGATTTTGGGTTCGGGTTTTAATCTATCCCTTTTATAGAAAAACCATATAAAGAATACGCCTGGTGCAAAGGCTAATATTATGATAGTCGATGTTAAAATCATAAATATAGACGATGTCTCAAACTTTCGTGGTAAAGAATATGGTGGAGGTAAAAGTGCTTTGACTTACACCGAAGTTTGTTATCTTTATCTCCTTCATTTCTTTTGTTTGCCCAAAAGAAACGAAGCAAAGAAAAGGGCACCCCGAATGTTTTTCTTAACGGCAGATTACTGCGTCTTATGGCTAATTTCCAGAACTCGCTTCGCTCAGACACCTGGAAATCTTAACGCCAACGCCTTGCAATCCGCCTAAAAAACATCATGGGGATTTTAATAACCAGTACTGCCAACTACCAAAAGATTGTATTAACTGATTTATTCATCACGAAACTTTGGGACATTCCCTAAATTTAGATAGTAGGGCAGGAAATAATACAAACCCGAGGGTTTGCCCTACATTTTCTATCCATTATTCGTAGGCATAAAGCCTGCGGCTACCATCTAGCAAACCTAAAGGTTTACCCTACATTCTCATTATATGATACTATCGTATGAGTATCATCTTCCTTGTGGAAGAGAAGTCCCCGGATTCGAAACGATAGAAGTAGACTCCGGAAGGATACCCTCTGGCGTCCCAGGTCACGGTACTGTACCCTCCTTTTTGAGAGTCACTTACGAGCATGGCGACCTTCTGACCGAGGACGTTGTAGATTTCTAAGGAGATCGGGGTTAATCGACCTTTTACTGTTGGCAGATAGTATCTTATCGTGGTTTTTGAGGTGAATGGATTTGGGTGGTTCTGGAAGACCAACGGCAATTGGTACCGAATATCTTCTTCGGCATCTACTCCTGTCTCGATTCGATCAAAGGCTGTCTCTTCATACTCCACAAACCCACTGTCTACAAAAGTGGTAGAGCTTATCTGCAGGAATCTGTAGTCATTGGGGTAGGGGATACTATAGGGAAGGAGGGTAGGTTCCCAATCTTTCCACTCTATTACCCCTATATCATCAAACCAGGCATAACTTACACCACTGTCGGGGATATCATTGCTGCAGCGGACATTGTAGTAGGACGAAAGGGAGGGTACAGATAATTCTTTTTGATAGAAAGTCCAGTCTGTGTCGCCGTCTACAAGCGTGCCAACGTCCTGCTGGCTCAGATGGGTACCGGAATAGCGATAACGATAAAATCTTATCTGGATAGTGGCATCATTGGTGGATTTTGTGCTGATCCATCCGCACAGGGTGTATGACCTATTGGGATCACATGGAAGTCTGCCTTCGAGGTCGGTTATTATGTTGTCACCACTCGATTCATACCTTCTAAGACAGAGACTCCTCTGTCCTGAATGGCAGAGGCTATCGTCATACCACTCATCTATGCTGTTGAGGTTCCACATGGTAGAGCCTTCGTCCTCAAAGTTTCCAAACCAGAGTACCTCTCTACCCAGACGTATCTCCCATCCAGAGCCGCCGTTTATGGAGTTCACAGCAGAGAGGCTTCCATTACCTCTTAAGACGATAGGTTCTGATACCCAGAGGCTGTCCGTTTCTTCAAACGTAAAGTTATTGCCTGTGGTTGTTACATTGGTCTCAACAGATGATGTATCAAGTATAACATGGGCAACTGCGCTGTCATGTGGAACAGTTATTATCGTTCCAAGTTCACGGGAATAGTCAGCCAGTCGGTCTAATATATGGCGACCAAGTTCTCCTGTTGCTGGACGAGGTATGTAATCATCTATAAAGACAGGGATCAGGGTGTGTGTATGAAACCCTTCTGAACCAATATACGATTTTAATATTACGGTTGGATAGGTCTCAGGATAGTTAAGGTCAAAGATATAGTTACCCAGAGAGTGTGCAATCAATTTTCCATTATAGACCTCAAAGCCCTGAAGCACGTGGGGATGATGGCATATGACTATATCGGCTCCAAGGTCGACTGCCTCCCATCTTAGTTCTCTATCGGTCATAGAAGGCTTAGTAGGGAAGCGTATGACTTCAGGGTCCCAGGGCTCCAACCCATCCAACCTGTCGCCAGGATACGTTGAGTACTCTATTCCGCTGTGGAGCTGGACAACAACAAGGTCTCCCAGCCCCTTTGCATAGTCTATATCCCGAGCGAGGTTATGCTCATCAAGATTTGCAAACCCTGGTTTGTTATAGCCAGCATTCAAGAAAGGTTGAAAATTGTTGTATTGACCAGTTCTGTTGCACAGTGAGAGAAAGGCAATGTTCAGACCATCTTTGGATAAGAAGATTGGCTGACGAGCAAAATAGGAATTCATGCCAGCTCCTGAGAAGAGGATTCCTGTTGTATCAAGGACTTCCTGTGTCTCTTCCATACCCCTTGCCCCATAGTCAATAATATGGTTGTTGCCAATGCTGACGACATCAATCCCGGCATAAGTGAGCCCGGCGATGTTATCCGGGCTGCTGCGAAACACGACCTGTTTGGTTGGATGGGGCTCACCTTCGTCGGTAAGGGGGCATTCTAAGTTGCAGACAGATATCTCTGCAGCCCCTCCATAGATTTCAAGTGTGGACTCGAATATATACTCGACCCCGTAGGTTGGGATAATCCCTCCGGGTGACTCGTATCGTCTTGCCAACATTACGTCACCAACGAAGTTTATAGTAAGCGGGAAACTTGTTGGACCAGGATCGACTTCTATTCTGCAGGTATCTCTTCCCCACATTTGGTCTGTGTCAATAGCCTCCAAGCGGACAGTGTATGAATGGTCATCGTTCACAAGAAATTCATGGGTGGGATTCTGCAGGGTGCTGGTGCAACCATCCCCAAAGTCCCAGTAGAAAGAGAGGGTATCGCTGTCAGGGTCGAAGTAAACACAATAGAAGTGTACCAACACCGAAAGTCTGCCTTTGGTGTCACGCACCAATTTTCCCATGGTGTACTGGATGTCGACTTCAGGTGGAACTGGCAGATCTTCTGTAATTTCATATATTTCGTCGAATATTATGATGCCTTCATCCGAGTAGTCTCGATCATTTATGTAGATCAGTCCATTTATAAGGGGATAGTAACCAAACCAATCATGCCAATTTTGGGCAACGGGAAGAAGATATCTATTCCATTGTTGCTCTGGAAATGCGCCCTGATAGACCCAAACCCATCCCTCGGGGTCTAATTGTTCTGTTCCGCTGAATGCGTATAGAAGGAAGTTTTGGAAATCCGAGATTCCGAAGCCCTGTACCTCACCACATTCCTCGACAAAGACTGCAACCTGCCAGACATCGCCCGCTTCAAGAGAGCAGGGAGTTATCTCTTCCAATTTCCAGGTGTTACCGAACAACCTCAGGGAATAGTGTGTAGAGTCGTAAGTAGTGGTGCTGTCTATCTCCCATGCGAGTGAATCTAAATCCTCGTCATTAAACGAAGAGAGCGTTACCATGCCGCTCTCAAAATCCTCTATGACATACCCCTTGAGGAACTGGGTGAGCTCTGGATTCACAATCTGCAAGCTTGGGTGAAGTGTTGGACAGAATAGTGTCAAGATTAGGACAGACAACGAAATTGGCATAGGACGAAAAGTTACTACATCAAAGAATTTTTTGTTGTCTTGGGTGGATTCCACCATGAATGAGTTTTTTTAGGGTTTGCCCTACATTTTCCCATGGTCATATGATACTATCTGATTAAGATCATCTTCCTGGTTATCCTGCATTCGTCTGTTTGAAGAGTGCAGAAGTATATGCCCGGGGGTAAGTCAACATCCCTGTCGTCCATCCCATCCCATCCTATATCGTAGTATCCTGCCTTTTTATGACCATTTGTAAGACTGGCAACCTTCTGACCCGATAAGTTATAGACGGATAGATATACCGTACAGTCCTTTGTAATACCGTATTTCATGATTGTAGCTTTACTGAATGGATTGGGGTTGTTCTGTGATAGGAAGAAGTTCCTTGGTAATTGATTATCTTCTGTGATTTCCATACCTCCGCCGACTACAAACTTGACGGGCTCCGTATATGGACTCTCATCTGGATCGTCAGAATAGATCGAAAGATACGCATAGTGGGTTCCATTGCCGAGTGCATCCTTTGTCACTGTGACAGCGACACCCTGACTATCCCCAGGAGAAATACTAAAAATCGTTGGAGTAATATCAGTAATCCAGGACTGGCTTCCTGTGATATTTGTAACATTCAGATCGGCATTTCCTATGTTATAAACCCACATATTCTGTACTGTGTCAGATGCTGGCGCTCCATATGAGACTATTGCTCTTATAAAGAGGTCACCCAGGGTAATGGAAGTCCATCCGCCTCCAGAGTTAGTATTGCTCCTTCCAACTGCCCCATCATCTATCAATGGGCAGGGGCCTGCAGAGGGGTCAGTGTCAACATCCCCACCAGGAACCCAATAACCTATGTGGAAATCACTACGAGCGACCTCAACTGAGAGCGGTGTGTGCTGCCATGTGAGGCTCGGTGTTCCAAAAACCACTGGTCCTCCAATTACATTGCCAGGAACTCCACCATTGTCGTCCCAGACCCATAGAGTGCAAGGGGTCGTTATGCTATGCGGATTATATACAGCAGTTAAGGCTCCTATTACGCTGCAGGCAGATGTGGATGTAAATCTTACCGCCCACAGCCAGTTCTCGTTAGTATAGTAATACGCATAAGAGCCGTCATCGTAAAATATTGTGTCGATGGTACTCTTGAATAATGAAGGTGGTTCATAAGTTTCGTAGTTTTGAGTTATAATGCCGTCTTTCGAGGGTTGCAGTAAAGATGGATCTTTGGTCTCTTTAGGAGAATAGGTAAACTCAAGCGTATCTGGTGATGCTGTAATATCGGGTTTCGTTCTAATAACGAATTTTATAGGTTCTGTATAAGGATTCTCGTCGGGGTCATCTGAGTATATGGATAGATATGCATAGTGGTCGCCGTCACTCAGGGCATCTCTTGTTACGGTTACAGTAACGTATTGAGAATCACCAGGAGAAACGGTAAAATTTGTAGGCGAAATATCGGTAATCCATGCCTGGCTGCCAGTTATATTGGTTACGTTGAGATCGAGAATACCCGTGTTTTTTACAAACATCATGTTCACGGTATCACCTGAGCTCACAATCGCTCTGACGTTCCAGTTATCATCATACCCTGTCTCAGTCCAGGTGCTATTATAGAATATCCATCTGCCCTTTCCGGGAACTGCTGGTCCGGCATCGACGCCAATAGGATATTCTCCAGCAGCATGGGTGACCTCAACCGATACCCAGGTGTCATTACTGCTGTTTATCACCACAGGAGATGTCAGATCTATCCTGTGCCAACCAGAACCCGATGCTGAGTAAGTTTTCTGACTTTTAAGGGCACCAGGCAATGTAGGGGTATTGTTTCCGTATATCTTTGCCGCACATGAATGAGTGGCAGTTTCGTGATGGTAGAATAAAACAGATATTATCTTCCAGCCGTCGTAGCCTGCCAGTTCTGTTGGGGTTAACCTGATTGCTGCCTCATAAGTGCCTCCTGCGGTAAGTCCAATGGCATTGTTATCGTATGGACCATCATAGTGAAGTGTATCAATTGATGCAGCCTTAGGCTCTTTATCTTTGTATATTCTTTTGGCATCTTCTCTATAATCTGTAACATCTAATGTATTTCCACAATTTATCTTATGTGGCGTAGGCATAAAATCGCAGCCTGAGGTTGGTGAAATATCCTGTGAAGTGTTATGGGCTTCCAAGAAAGAACTTATGTAGGGTAATGGGCTTTGCACGAGAGGTTCTTCATCCAATTTGTATATGTTTCCACCGTTTCCTTCTAAAGCATGCGGCACAATGTTATTATATGGAGTCGGTTCATCAGATTTTTTCAGGGATTCCTTTACATAGAAAAAATCTAAGGTGTCGGGTTTAACGACAATGTCCGACTCCACAGGAATTCCACTGATTACGAGCTTTATCGGTTCTGTGTATGGGTCCTCGTCCGGGTCGTCGGAATCGATTAGAAGAGATGCGTAGTGGGTCCCGTTTGGAAGGAAGTCCTTTGTTACTGTGACATCTACTGCCTGGCTGTCACCAGGATTGACCGAAAATGTTGTTGGTGTTATGTTGGTTATCCAGGTTTCGCTACCCGTTATATCCGTGACATTAAGAGTTGTATCTCCATCATTATGTACATACATAGCGCCAACGGTATCAATAATACTTCCAAACGATACGACTGCCCTGATAAAGAGGTCACCCTGAGTTAGTGGAGTCCATCCGCTACCAGAACTAAATTGACTTCTCCCCACTGCACCACTGTCTATCAGAGCAAATGGGCCTTCTGTACCAGCGTCACCCCCGGGAACCCAATAACCTATGTGGAAATCGCTACGAGTGACCTCAACTGAGAGCGGCGTATACTGCCATGTGAGATCAGTTGTGCCAAACACCACTGGTCCTCCTATCACAGTACCAGGGACGCCGCCATTGTCGTCCCAGACCCATAGGGTGCAAGGGGTTGTAATGTCATTTGGATTCCAGACCTCTGTCAGAGCGCCTATTATGCTGCAGGCGGAAGTGGGTGTAAATCTCACTGCCCAGAGCCAGTTTGCGTCATCGTAGTAATATCTATAATAACCATCGTCGTAGTAGATTGTGTCTATACTTTTTGCACGTGGAGCATCTAATTCTCCGAGTGTCGAGTAATATGAACCATCTGGAAGCCTTGGGTTATTTTCTCCCGAATATTCCTTTGTTTTAGCAGTTGAATAGATGTATTCGAGGGTATCGGGCGTCACTGAGATATCGGGCTCAAGATATTCGAGTGAGAGATTGACAATGGCTTGCGTCCCATCATCGGGTATGCTCTGCGGAGTCTCAGTTGAGACCGAGTTTGCGCCCCACCCAAGGTGGTCGCAGGAAAAAAAGACTATAGAGCCTGATTGGGCATCTGTTAGAGTATCTCTGCATCTTAAGAAGACGTTGTTTATAGCCGTTGAATCGAGAAAGGAGCTACCATCGGATATATCCAGAACTACATTGTGGGCAGGAAAAGGCCAGTCTGCAATAGTGGGTTTGTTCCAGTCGAAGAAGTCTTTTGTCCAATCTGCCCTCGTGCTCGAACCAATTCCTACCCGGGTTTCAATTCGTCCGCGTGTAGGGTGATTCAGTCTGTAACGAACTCTTACATTTGGGGAATAACCAGTTTTGTCGGTTGTATAATAGGCAAAACCTCCTGATAGTCGAGGGTGTTTGACAGCCTCGTAGGACATCCAGAAGTAACCGCTATTACCCCATCCCGTACCCCAGGAATTGACGAGCCTGAAGGCACCTGTGCCGTCATGCGTAACCTTAGAATCATCATAACCTACTATCGTTACGGCGTGTCCTCCACGGATATAACCCGTCCCAGTATCTGCGACACAAAACATCGTATCGTAATCTTCGATATCGTCAAAATTTGTGCTCCAGCACTTTATCCCTATGTTAACCACCACACTGTCGGAGAGTAACTGCCTGACGGCATTAACCCCGGCATCATTACCGCAGAAAACAGTGTGTGCAGAATCACTTCTGTAAAACATGGCATTGATGTATGCCTGTTCACTCGGCCATGTCGTTGAGTCATTTGGATTGTAGGGAGAATCTATTAGATTTGCGCATCCGTGGTCACACAGGCATTTCATGGCGTCACTGAAGCGAGCCCCCTGGTCTACACCACCATTTATCTGGTTGTACATAAATGCAGGGCTGAATTGGTGTAATTGGAGATTGACATTCCA
>CAZRTU010000018.1:2201-12937 GCA_964603075.1 uncultured bacterium | reverse complement strand
CCCACACATATAGGAACGGACATGGACCCGGATAGTATTCTGGCTCAACCTTTATTGTATCTGATGGGTCGCTTTCATAATATTGTACATTAAAGGCAGTAACATAATACCAATGAGGTTGCCATGCATAGACCCTATCCACATACACTGGCTCATCAAGAGGGTCAACAGTTTTTATGTTATAAAAAGATCCTGAAGATGAGGTGCTTCTATAGACGTAGTAACCTGCTAGATCTGATTCGGTATTGGGGTCCCACTGAAGTGTTACATCTGCCAAATCCTTACCAATATATTCCCAACTAGCTGTAAGTCCCTGTGGTGGTGAAGGAGGTGGTGGTGGTGGGCTGCCCCTCTCAATAAAAAACCAATTGGTAGATCCCGAGGTAGTACCATATTGATCGGTTACATCGACGTTAACTTTGTTTTTTACAGTATAGGCTTCTTTCCCCTCGGGTATATCTGGTGCGGTGTAAGTAACCGAACTTCCTGAACCTGAAATAGTGCCAGCGTATCCAGGTAACCACATCCACTCTTCTAAAATTTCGTCATACCCCCAGTATTCTCCATCCACGCTCCAAGAGTAGCTTAAAGGGTCTGTACCATTAGCAACCACTTCCGCTATATACGAACATTTCTCATATCTTAAGCCGTTCCATTCAGTACCTACAGTTGGTCCATCTATAATCTCTGGCGGACCCGGAAAAGTAGTTGCAGAAGCTTCATTTGAATAGCCAGAATAACCTGCTTCATTCTGAGCTCTTATCCGATAATAATATGTTGTATTGCAACTCAATCCAATGTCACTCCATGATGTAATATTTTCGTCGATTTCTGCTACTTGTGAATATGTTTCACCTGATATCTTTCGCTCAATAAAGTAATTATGCTCTCCAATCGCATCATTCCAATTCAAATTTATTTGGTCGCTTGAGACTGCTGTTGCCGTAAGACCTGTTGGTGTGGGAGGAGGGTCGGCTGTATAGCTAATATGAAGCCTACCTGGCCATTCTCCTGGATAGAATGCGCCAACTTCAATGTAAACAAAGTGATCATCTTGATTTTCCTGAGGACACTTTAAACCAATTGCAAACCAATCATCTTCCAAGCCACTTTCAATATCTTGGTTAAAATTATCATTCTCACTATCAAATTCCCATGTGTAGTGTACACCACCATACTCAAAATAATAATCATTTACATACTGTGTACCATCTCCACAATCAATCCATGTAGTTTTCTCATCCCAAGGGTAAGTCGACATTTCGTTAATATCTATAGGTATAGTTTCTTCACCCAACCAACTGCTCACATGTAAGCCAAACCCAGACCAGTAGATATTTGCATTATCTGCTATAGGGTCTGTGTGCCAAATTTGATAACCCCTGAAAACAGATTCAATATGATTATAAAAGTAATCATTATCCCTCCCCGTTTCCATGGTGTTAAATAGCTCACCCCATGAAGTATCCCCGGATTCATGTATGCGAAAATAAGCACTACGATAACGATGATAATCAAGTTGTACGACGAACTCACCTTTAATTTTTTCACCGGTTGCCGAAGAAAGTGGCAACAAAAAATATAGCAGCCCGTTATTTATTGCAAGCTTTCCGTACACCCTGTCCCAAGGTTCTGCTATTGTAAATACGGGTGGCCCCAAAACACAAACAAGTCGATTTTGCGGATTCCAGAATTCAATCGTTCCTTTAGTTACAAAATCGTTTACTTGTTTTTCGCAATTCGAATATATAGAAAACTTCCCAGAATCTCCAAAAGAGAAAACGATAGCTAATTCTGCGCCATCATATCTTTTAGAAACATTAACAGGATAATACAATTCTAGTTCACATTTCAGAGATCCATTGCCTATGATAAAACGCATATCTCCATAGGAAAACGTGTTTAAGTAAATCACAGAGTCCTTGTTTGTCTGGACCTCAGAACATAAGACATTTTCCATGTTATAGAAATTGCCGTCTTTCATCAATCCAATCTTTTGGGGTGTAAGAATCAAACATCTATTTTCGTTAATGCCGATTTTTATCCCATCGGTACTATATCTTCCAAAATAAGATTTTAAAGTATTAGTCTCACAGGTGTAGTCATACCCATCTTTCTGGTATGGAATAACCTCTGTATTTATATCTTGATAGTTACCAATATCGTCCACATAGTGAATTGGATAAAGGCCAAGCGTAGCGGTAAAAGTACCATCATCATTGAGATAGGTCTTGGATTCTAATGTCCTCATGCTAGTGATTTCCACCTGTGCAGAAGCCGGAGCCAGCACTATTGTCAATAAAACAATGACATACACTATTTTCTTTTTCATAATACCTCCTTATCTATTGACCAACGGAGTAGTGATAGATTTTGTCCCATCCAACAGCCCACCCATCTTCTGGTGCTATGAAATAAACAGCGTTAAGTATACTATCTGTTCTTAACACATCCTCCCATTCCATTCCATTAAAGTGGGCTATATGGTCACCTACACCCCATCCGTCGTCAGGGGAAAGAAAATAAACCGCCTCTAGCCCCATACTAACCGTAGTCGTTGTCCACTCATCACCATCAAAATGGGATACACAAGCTCCACTCCCAACAGCCCATCCATTATTTGGAGAAGTGAAGAATATGGAACCCGGTCGAGAAGGTAAATGAGGGAGAGTATCTTTAATATCCCAGGAGTTCCCATTATAATGAAGTATGATACCTTTCGGTGGTTCTACCCCTGATTCTCCATGCCATTCTGCTACTGTCCAACCATCTGTAGGACCGGTGAAAAAAATCGTACGTAGTCTACCCACATTAGGAACATCAACTATCTCCCACTCGTTTCCATCATAATGAGCCATAAGAGCATTGCCATAGAATTTCTCACCCACAACCCAACCATCGGAGGGGGAGATAAAAAATATTGTGTGTAGTTGAAATCCGGGGGGAGGGATATACGGGAAGTTTGTTACCTCTTTCCATTCATTGCCATCGTAATGTAATGGGGCTCGATGACCCCCTCCTAATGCCCATCCATTGTCTTTTGATAAGAAAAAAAGACATTGTATTCCCGTAGGACCTGGATCTATCATTTCCCATTCAATTCCGTTATAGTGCAAAAGAGGTCCACCACCTACCCATCCATCGTCTTTGCTAACGAAGAAAACAGCACTAAGACCTTCAATCAAAGCTGGGTACGGAGGGTGAGGGTGTTCCACCAGATGCCAGTATGGATCTGGAGGCTCGTTATCTGTTGGATTTTTACACTCGCAGCCGAATATCAGGAAAATAACATTTATGAGATACAACAAATGATAATTGAAAGCACCATTATTTCTGTATAAGTGTCTCTCAAGCATACGTTACTTATCTTTTTTCTACCCCAAGTAGCCAATAAATAGCTACACACGCTACTAATTCGCTGGAAAAATAAAGAAATCTTGTGAGCCCTAAATAAAAAGAGATACGATATATCACTACAAGTTGATACACGGTTAGCAGAAGATAGAAAGGCTATATATGTATCCCTGCCTCTTCTATAACGGGGTAAGCTTTACTTATACGTAACTATTCGTGATAAATCGTATAGTTTATCTGGAAATTAGGAAGCTCCCCTAAGATAATATATAGAAAACTAAAAAGAATTTTAAATTTTAAGAAAACATATAAATACTATAAGGTGTAAGAGGATATAAAAATTGTAATTAAGAGAATAATTATTTGCCTACCTGAATTATCCAAAGATAAGTTAGTTTCTTCTTACCTGATTATGAGCGCTTTCCGAGTCTTTTCGAAATCGCCTGCCTCAAATCTTATGAAATATACGCCTGTAGAAAGATCTCTCCCATCCCAGGAGATACTGTAATAACCTGGCTTCTGGTTCTTGTCCACAAGGGTCATAACTAGTCTACCCATAATATCATATATTTTCAGGCATACTTTGACCTCTTTTGGTAGAGCATACTTTATTGTGGTCACGTTCCTGAATGGATTTGGATGGTTTCTTCCCAGCGCAAATATAGAAGGTGTAATATCTTGATTATTGAAGGTGATAGCCTTATCTCCTATGATGTAATATCCATTGGATAAAAATACAAAACTTCGACCCCACCCTGGTATTTGATCAGTAACCGCAAATTCAAGTCTGATGGTATCACCTGGTAATACATCTGCATATTGCTCATCCTCGTTTAATAACGCCTGTTTCACATTTCCTAACCTTGAATGAATGGCTGAGGTGAGTGACGCCTTCTTATCTTCTATTGATACCTCTTCAATCTGAACAATCCTTATAGTTTTGATATTATGATCTGCAAACCAGACAAGCCTTATTGTAAAACCATCACCATCTTCAGTGAACTCAGATAGAGGTGCAACCGCTGTGGTAGAGAAATTTTCTCTGGGAAATATTGAAGTTATATACTCCCAGCCATCCTCTCTCTCTACTTCAACGCTAACGGGGTAACCTCTCTTATTTGATTTCATCCAGAGTTCTTTATCCTCTACATCTTCAATCACACCAAACTCAACGATCATAATATCACCTTCACAGCCTTCAAACCAGGATGTATCATTGCTGAGGACATCTGCATAGTCCTCACCACCTGAGATGGCAGTGCGAGGTGTATAAGCTGTTATGATGGGAACGACTTCATCTTCTACATTAATTCCTATCTCTACATCATCAGGATGATCTAAGGTTCTGAGGCTTACCATGTCAAAGAAGGAGTGTTCTGTTTCTTCTTCCCTTATCTCAAGTTTATATCTCATTGGTGGAGGTGTCTCAACAAGGGGTTGTACAAGTTTATATATGTCAGTCAAAACTTCTCCAGGTCCTGACCCTGTGAGGATGTTGTTATCTTCTGTGAATTCAGAGCCATTCCATGTGAAAAGGAAAGGACATGGACCAGGATAGTATTCTGGTTCAACCTTTATCGTGTCTGATGGTCCGCTCTCATTACCCACACTATCAAATGCCGTTACAAAATACCAGTAAGGTTTCCACGCATAGACTCTATCAACATACTCCGGTTTCTCTATTGGTTCTGCTGTTCCCACATATCCAAAAGGACCACCCGATGAGTCACTTCTATACACATAGTAACCTGCTAGATCTGACTCAGAATTGGGATCCCAGTTTAGGGTTATATCTGCCAAATCTCTGCCAATATATTCCCAGACACCAGATAGACCTTGAGGTGGGTCTGGTGGGATGGCATCTGTCTCATAACAACCTGTATGCCAGATGTCATGTCCATACATCCCCCATTCTATCTCAGAATTAGCATATCCTGGATTGAAACAAGAAACTTTCCCATCAAGAGAAGTTACAACAATATCCATATCACCATCTAAATCAAGGTCTGAAAGTGCCACACTGGTCTCAACCCAATGTTCCATTGTAATGGGGAATCCGCTTAGCCTTTCTCCGCTTTTCTCGTATCCATAGAGTCTATCATCCGATGAACCAACAAATATGAAAGAACCACCAATCACAGGCTGAGAGTTTATGGGTTTCTCTCTATAAAGAGGGTAGTCTGAAATAGGAGAACCATTATCCTTAAATGCCCATATCCCTCTTGCATCGCCAACTACGACATCAAGTTTTCCATCTCCATCAATATCAGAGAAACTTGGCATATTTGTATGCGTGGGTGTATCAAACCAGAGCTTTTTTGGCCAGTTGTCAAAAATAGTACCGTCAGAATGGAGGAGGAAGAGATTTCTATTCTGGGTAGCAAATGTGATCTCAAGAGAACCATCATCTTCAATGTCGCCCATTGCGACATCACAGGGGATAGGTTCTGAAAAGTCCACTGGGAAACCTGGAAGATCCTTGACAACCCAATTTGTTACCTTTAGACAGGATAGATACCATGCATACACATAACCGTTATTTGAAGCAACGACGATATCCAGTGTATCATCTCCGTTGACATCTCCTATCGCGGGTGAAGCAGTAGACCAAGAATCACCAGGTCTTTTGGCAAAGAATCCATCGTCATATACAACACCTGTTCCATCACCATTGAATGCATATATAAATCCATTCACGCATGCAATCACAATCTCCAGGTTACCGTCATTGTCTATATCACCAAGTGCTGGTGCGCCAATGACCCCGCAGTTACTGGCATCTTCTCCAAGTGAGTCCATAACCTGTGGAAAGCCACTAACAGAGGTGCCATCTCCATTGAACGCATACAGCTTGTTTTCTGGAGACCATGGTGCGGAGATGACCTCAAGTTCTCCATCATCATCTATATCACCAGCCGATGGAGTGCCACTACCTCCACAATATACTGGAAAGCCGCTAACAGGAGTACCATCAGGATGCCAGACATAGAGGCTTTCTGAACCCACGACTACTTCATATCCGGGAGATGAGCGGTCAAAATTACAGACCAGGGGAGATGAGACATTTCTGTTGGCAAGATACTTTGGCCAGCCAGAGAGTAATTGTGGGTTTGTCTCCTCAAATATCCAAGAAGAATAATCAGACTCGTTCCGAGAGGAATCCACTGCTGTAGCAACATAGTAATATCCTGTTGCTGTAGAGAGAGTATCGTCATTATAGTAGGTGGTTCCAGTAATCGGGATTTCATTCAACTTTGTGTATGGACCTTCAGATGTAGGACCCCTGTATACATTATAACCATATATATCTGTTGCTGTTGATGATTCCCATGAGAGTTTTATTGAAGTAAAATAAGGCATTGTGGATAGTTCTGATGGAGGAGCTGGCTTTTGAAGGTCAAAATTATGAACCCATTGACGATTATACCCATCGTTTATTTTCAGTGTGAAGACCTTGCCCGAGGGTAACGGCTCTTGCAACGGTATTTTAAATTTGAACTTACTTGATTCACAGGTAACCTCCTCCATGCTATGTATATTACCAAATGATTCTGTGCTGTCAATTATTACAACAATAGGGTCTGAACAAGAAAGTATAGCTGTAACATTATCAGCGTCACCGAGCCCTATATTTCTTATAGTGGTTGGAAGTGTATATTCCTTCCAGCCATCCAGTACTGGAGGGCTCAATGTATGTGCAGCGTGAATAAGGGAAGGGGCAAAGACCTTGAGGATGAATTGGTCGTGCCACGTACCTCCGGGGGATTCAGTATTAACCTCAATATCGAATGTGAGATCATGGTCATCAGGACAGTTGGTAGATACCTGGAATAGAAAGTCAACTGTCCTAGTACCCCCTTGTGATATATTACTGACATAATCAGTACTATCTATAATTGTGGTAAAAGTATCTGATGTAGAGAGTGTTGCATGAACTCCATAGACGGTTCCGACACCTGTATTCTTAAGCGTAACTGAAAGCTCGATGGTTTCTCCTGCCTCTATTTTACTATTATTATTTCCTTGGCTGGATCCTGCTTCATCGTCGTCGATCTGGGAACTGTAGTAACATATGTAAGGGTTAGCTCCATAAGTTACTTGGCAACTATCCTCGTAAGGGATGAAGTTATGTTTAGTTACAGTGACACTGATTTCGCCAACAGACTCTGGTGTAAAGGAGAAGGTTATTTCACCATCTGCATCAGTGAACCCGTATGCGTAATCCTCATCTTCTTTTAGTATGCAGACCTTGGCATCCTCAACAGGAACTTGTATCCAACCCTTGCGGGTGTATTCCCACTTCCATCTTTTAACTGTGACAGTGAAATTGGTGGGCCCTATGGTAATACTGGATGGATGGGTGACAACGAATGAATCTGGCACCTCCGTCCATATAGGCATTTCTGGATCTCCTAAGAGAGTATGGCCGAAGAGAATCGTGCGATAGGAATTGTATTCGTCAGATAAACCTATCCCTGCCAGTTTTTCAAAATTGAGAATTTTACCTATATTTGCCAAATCGTCTTGGAATAAGGAGTCGAAGAATGTCGTGTTATAATATAAAGAAATTGAAGCTAAGTCGTAAGTATTACTGCCAATGAACGCTACTCCTCCACCATCTGGATTCAGCAAGAAGTGCTCTCCTATACAATCATGATTAACAGACGCAGGCAAACAGGCAACACAATACCATATAGAAAACTTATTATCGTTTTTCAGATTATCCATATCTTCCAAAGTAAGTCTGCCATCTTGAACATCTATTGCATCGAAGCTACCATGTGTCTCAGAAAATATAAGCCCAAATCCAGAATCTATGGAATCAATAACTGCTTCTTTTGACTCATTCCCATCCACTTCATATAATTTTCTCTTTACGAAGTAATCGGGAATATGCTTTGCAACTGTATCACAATAAGTTTTTCCATCACCTTCATGAAAAATATTACTCCCCAAGAAAAGCATCTTCGTCTGATAACCGAGGGAAACTTTTTTCTCGTATTGTATGATTTTATTTACAAAAGTGTTAGCATCATTTACGTTCTTAACCGACGCTCTTCCAATAATTATATCTGGATATAAGTCGATACTATCCTCAACCTCTCCAAATACTCCGTCTCTATTACCATCCCAATTACCATCTATACAGGCATAGTAATAATCTGTAGCGATCTGGAGTCCATAAAGAATATCCTTTGTATGAACAAAGCGAATCGGGATTATATCTGCATCACCACCCAATAACACCCAAACTGTTCCCCAATTTGAATATGCATCCTTAATAAAATTCCTTATCTTCTCAGCACGATCGCATCCAGAGTAGTTTTCCTCTAACCAAGAAGTTGTTTTTACTACAATTGGAACACCCTTTTTGATTTTACACTCTTCAAGAGCCTGGAATTCTGATGCAAGTTCTTCAGATGTTATTATCACATAATCTACATTGCTACCATCGAGGGAAGGCTTATCCTTTGGTGAGAACTTATCGTCTTTTACATTTTTAATAGGGGTCGGGGAACACATATTTATGTCAGCATCGTTTTCTACTAACCATTTTACCATTTTCTTAAAGGTGTCTTCTTGCTCCTTTATTCTCCTTTTCACAGGAACAGATTTCTGTATACTGCTTCGGTATTCTACTTCTATTTCAATATCTCTGTAAAGAATAAGCTTCTTTTTGACTGGATTGTATTGCAATGGGTAGAAAAGAATAGAGGCAATCTTATGCCCGGCAAGGTACCCTTCACTACTACGCCTTACTACGTCCCCTGGATATAAAGCATCCTTACTATAAACTTCTGGGTTTGGCACCGTCCATTGCCGCTTTTTAGTGACGGATTCTGGTGCCTGAGTCGGAATAATGCTGTATTCGCCTTCTAGAACCATCTTGTTTATTGATATTACTTTTATCTCTTCAACGTTTGCATCTGGAGGAATAGCGATATAGATAACTTTCACAGGGAGTTCTGGATTCCCAATATATGAAATAGGGAATGTCTCTTTTAGGTTTACTATATCATAACCTTGACTATATGAAAAGGATATACACTCTTCTGGGAAACTTTGTTTGATAAAGAGCCCCCTTCCACAAACTATTTCCCCAGATAGCAAGAAAGTCATAATAACAAATATAATCTTATTGACTTTCATAAAAACCTCCTAGTATTTATCGACTATTGAATTAAAACCATCTTCTGGGTTAAGCTATAATTCCTTGAAAAAAGTTTTACATAATAGATACCAGCGGAAACTTCCAATCCTGCCTTGTTCTTGCAGCCCCACATTACTTTATAGTGCCCTGGATTCTGATTCTTCGCCATAAATTCCTTTACAAGTCTTCCTGACGCATCATAAATCCTTAGTATAACATCTCCTTTTGACGCAATGCTGTAGTTTATCTTAGTTCTTTTAAAGAAAGGATTAGGAAAGATCTGTAGAGAATAAATTATCGCCTGGTTTATGTCGGACGGCTCTTCAACACCGTGCTCGATCCAATTCCAATATTCAGAGTAAGAATTATCATACTCATCAGATTCATCCCAGTAATCATCAGGGTCTGCCGATATTGAGATAGTATGCCACCCCTCACTTGTAACAGTGTACTCGTAATCTACAACAGACGTATAATGATTATACCATAATCCTTTAGTGAACCAAGTTTGCACCTCGTCGCCATCATCTAAAAGTACGTAATATACTGTGTCTGGTATATCGGCATATCCATCATTTAGTATTGTCCAATCAATATAAGATGGTTCGTTAACTATAAAATGTGGGCCGTCTGTGTGAGTCCCGGTTACTGATGATATAATCAATGGATCATCCCATCCTTCAGGTGTATATGAAGTTAAATTTGCCTGCCCACCTGCATAACTTGGGATCTCATAAAAATTAGTTATAGTAAAGGGATTAGGCAATGTACCATCAACCCAATCTGTCCAACTCGTGTGATAATGGTCTGCTGAATGCGCATTACAATAAGCATTATCACCACTTCCACCAACAACTATCACGGCATGTTCAAAATTGTCACTTTCGTCACCAAACATAATCACATCACCACCCTCAATGGTGCTTGGTGCGGGTATATGTTCGTAGGCATATTCATCTATATCAAAACCGTAATCTGTAATAGTATTATTTGTTACTAATCTTATCTTTATAGTTTTAAAATTAACTTCGGCTGACCAAAAAGCTCCCAAACTCCCTGTATAACTAGCTATCTCGTTATCTGACTTGTCGTAGATATAAACATAATCCCAACCATCCTCTGTTTCAAATTCTGAGAAATGGACTTTCATTTTTTGTGCACCAGATTTAGTTATCGTCCAAGTGTAATCATAATCATTTGGATATGGATGAGGAGAGGAGATGGAATACCA
>CAZRTU010000018.1:0-2191 GCA_964603075.1 uncultured bacterium | reverse complement strand
ACTGAGATGATGGCTGTGCCCAACTCGCACTCTGGTACCAAATCAAATTATAATGGAGACTATCGCAATTAACAATAGAATGCCTACCCCATTGATTATATCCGGGGCCGTATATTAAATCAAGACCGCCCGCAATAAGACATTGGGACACAAAATTGGCACAGTCATGACCACCGCAGTCGTGAAAGAAAGGATTACGAGAATCCCACCATTTATCAGCATAGCGTGTTGCCTGCTCAGTATCATACGCGTATATGCTTCTTAAAAAACCAAGAAATATAATCAAAGATACTAAGGCTAGAATGGACACCAGATTTAAAAATTTCTCTTTATGAACGAATATCATCTTTCCCCCTTAACCTATAAATCCCTTAATCAGGCTTAACCTTCTCCAATATTTCTTTAGCGTGTCTTCGCACAGTTTGTTCTCTATAATATTTTTTAATAACTTCTAGTATTATTATTGCATCTTTTGTCGCTAGTTTGCCTAAAAGTTCAATTGCTTGATATTGTAACCCGTTTCTGAATCGTTTCTTCACTTGTTCTAACTCTTGCTCGGTTACATTCTCAAGCCCTATATATCCCGCCCAATCTACAGACCATCTTTCTTTATCTATTCCCAAAGCCAGATTGGTTAATACCGAAATTGGGTGCAGAGTATCTCCTAAACTAACCAGTGATTTAGCGACGTTAAATTGAACATCTGTGATTGTATCATCCAATGCTTTTACTAAATCAGGTATAGCTTCGCTGTCTTTATTATATTTTTCTATAACTCCTATAGTACTTGCAGCACCTGCTCTATTGATTCCTCTTGGATTGTATGAAAGTATTTGGGTCAGAACCGGCAGGGCTCGTAGATCCAGCGCTCTCTCTAAGTCCCGATAATATAATTCGAGTGAGTATGTACTTCTATAATTTTGTTCCAAGAATTTTATATGTTCAGGTACAAGTGGTAAGTACTTTTTCCTATATTCCTCAATCATTTGCTTTTCAACTTTTTCTATCCTCAGCGAATCATCTTTCGTCATTTGTTCAGATTCGGTAGTATTTATGGGTGCTTGCTTTGTTTCAAGGATTTCGGCTGATTGTGTTGTATCTTCCTCACTCTTTAATTGGCTTACCATTGCAAAGGTCTTTGAAACTATAAATGCGATGGTAAAGCTTGTCAAACACACTATTGCCAGTACGGTTAGCAAAATTCTCTTACACATCTTCACCTCCTTTATTTTGAAAATGACGCACTCCAAATGTGCCAATCCGAAGTGTAAGCATAGAGAGGAGCAAATAAAGCCACCAAAATTATGATCTCCTTTAGCAAGCCCTTTCACATATTACTCATGTTAATTTTAATATTTACCATAAAGATTGATTCACTGTCAAGTCTTTTATAGGTTCTACTTTTAGGGTTATTTAATAACCCCAGTTTAGTAAAAACACTTCTACTATTACTTATCTAAGGACTCCAGAATTACAAGATATAACTTATTTACAATACACTACGTGATTTATTCTTTTATGCGTCAGTTGATGTGTTGACTCCCAATTGCATTTAAGAAGAAAAATAAAGTGGGTATAAACACTTTACCAATTGAAAATAAACTACTCGATAAGGTGGACAAAAAGGTGTTTACATTATTATACACTATTTTTCCATTAATTGCAACACAAAAAAAATACATAGAAAATACATACGAAAAATATGTATTGGGGGTAAGATCATATCGGGACGCTGATTGCAGATTATAGAATAATTTTTAAAATTTATATGAGGTGCTGAGCTATTTTAATCTTCTTTTTAAATTTTGTACTTTAAGATCTAGATTTTCTGACACACTCTGTTTAACACGTTACAAATCTGTAAGATAACTTACACTAATTCAAATTGTGACTCAAAAGTGGCGCAATCAATTTATAAAACTCTTAGCTAGATATCTTAAAAAAGCTTTGGGAAGACTATGAAAGACATTTCAGTCGAGACCTTAATCAAAAGAATAAATCAGTTGGAAGAAAAACTTTTCCGTTATACAGAGACCCAAGCAGACATCTATACCCTTGTTGTAGATATCACCAAGACCTTGGAGAAAAATCAAATACATTACCAAAAATAAAGGACTATGAGGCAGGCTAAGAGATAAGGACACATGCCAATTTAACTCTTATATATAGTCGTTTAATCCTTATTACTCAA
>CAZRTU010000017.1:0-13118 GCA_964603075.1 uncultured bacterium | reverse complement strand
ATTTACAAAATCCGCGATTATTAAAAATTTTTGAGTTTTTGGAATTAGAAAAGAGAGAAGAATTTTTTGATAAAAAGAAAAGGATTGCCAGGTTGATTCGGAAATATACCCAAGATATAGTTAATCTTTCTAACAAAAATATTCAAATGGTCATTCTGTTCGGCTCAGTAGCAAGAGGCGAATGGAGCCGTGGAAGTGATATTGATATAATGGTTGTAGTTTCTGAAAAGAAAAAGGAACTTACAGGGATATTAGATAGAGCAAAGTTAGATGTTAGTCCTCTCTTAGAAATTAGACCCGTAACAACCACGATTCCTCAAGTTATAGAGGGTCTTAAAGAGAAGACCGACTTTCATAAAGAACTCTGGAGGGACAGGATAGTTTTATACAACGAATTTTTGTTCTGGCAATTGGTCAGAGAGGTGGGAGAATAAATGGATAAGAGAATGGAGAAAATATTGCAGGAGTGTTTTCACCCCACTAAAGGGAAACCTGCTCTGCGTGAAGTTAAAACAGATATCAAAGGAGCAGAAAGGCACCTTGAAAAGGCACGCAACAACCTGCGTGCTATGGAACTTATGTTTGACAGCGATCTTTTTGATTGGACAGTTATATGTGGCTATTATGCTATGTATCATTCTGTCTTGGCATCCCTGGTCAAGATAGGACTCCGGGCAAACACGCATCACTGTGCCATAGCCGCCTTTGAGGAATTTTATGTGAAGCGAGGTAAAGTGGACCCTGAATATGCTGAATACATTGAGAGAGCAAATCAGTTAGAGGAAATATATGCAAATTATCTGGAAGAGGCAAAGGAGAACAGGATTATCTTTCAGTATGGTGTTAGAGTTCTTACTAACGATGATGCCGAATGGATTATTGATGATGCTAAGGAATTCGTGTTAAAGATAGAGGAGATAATAGCGGAGTAAAGGAATATGGAAAAAATGGTTCTAGATACCAGTGTCTTCGTTGGGCAGTATTTTGGCAAATCTGCCGATGAATCCTTTAATAATTTTCTCGTGCTCGCGCATAAGAGCAAGAATTTCCGCTTCTATATGCCTCCTTCAGTATTGGAAGAGTTAAGGAAGTTTTTGGACGAGAGTGAGATAGAAAAAACCCCCCTTAAACCACTCAAGATCAAGGCGCCAAAGAAACATGAACTGAAGATACCTGCGTTTCTATTATATAATCTTGTCCTTGATATGCGGAAGAGGTTTGACAGGGGTCTTAGACTGGCGGAGAGAGCCGTAAGGAGTGATGGCAAGATTGACGAGATAATAAAGACTCTTCGAGCCAACTATAGAGAAGCGATGAGAGAGGGAATAATAGATTCGAAAGAAGATGTCGATCTCATATTACTCACAAGAGAGCTGAAAGGAGTACTTGTCACAGCCGATAAAGGCCTTACGACATGGGCACAAGAATTGGGAATACCAACCCTTGGACCTCAAGGACTGCAAAGTTTACTCCAAGAACATCCAGAATAGGAGTATGAGAGTAATTTCCCATAGTGAAGAGGAGACCATAAGGCTCGGGCGAGAAATAGGAAAGAGATTCAAAAAAGGAGATATAGTCGCGCTGTTTGGTGAACTTGGGGCGGGTAAGACTGTACTTGTTAAGGGAATTTGCAAAGCCTTTGGAATAAAAAGGAGGGTGAAGAGCCCTTCTTTTATTTTGATAAGGGAGTACAAGCCTAAACCCAGGAGGACCTTAGAGAACTCACCATCGAAGATTTTTCACATAGACCTTTACAGAGTAAAAGATAGATCCTCGATGCTGATACAAAGTATATACGAATGCCTCTCGGATAGAGATGGTTTATACCTGATAGAGTGGGCAGATAGAATCGAGGAATTCTTACCCGATGACGCCGTTAGGATCTACATGAAGATAGTAGGTGATAAAGTGAGGGAGATAGCTATCCCTACCAGCGTAAGCTCTCCAGCATCTGTTTAGCCACAATAAATTAGCCCTCCTCTCCCTTTAACCCTTCGGTAATAACTCCAGCCGCAGCAGCCAATTTCTAGCATATATTTTCACTGAGAAGATTAAACACAGAGAACAATTTGCGAAAAGCGAAGAGTGAAAAGAGAAGGGCGAAAAATCATCTATCCTCTATTTCCCTTATCCTTTATCCTTGTAGTCCTCAGTCCATAGTGCTTAGTGTATAGTCTTTCCTCTCTATTTTCGCAAGGCTAAAGCCTTGCCCTACTCCCTCAACAGCTAAATACCCTCTCCTTAACATCACACATTACACTCTTGTCTCTCCCTTCTCTCTTCTCCTTTCTCTCCCCTCTGTGACCTCTTACCCGCCTGCCGTCGGGCGAGTCAGCCTTACGATGAAACTCACTACGAAGCAAACCTAAAGGTTTGCCCTACAGTAACACCAAATAAGCCCTGCTGGGTAAATCGTAGGGCAGGGCGGTAGATAGGCAGGTTAGTCCTGCAATAATGCTTGGAGAATAAATTAAACTTGCAACTCTAAATTTAAAATTTAAGACCTGACCTGCCATTGACCTTTTTAAAAAGTGGGGACCCATCTTTTAAGATGAGTCCCCACCTGAATCAGGAGCTCTGGAATCAGCTATCAGAAGTCCATACCGACGGATATCCTGTGCGCGATACCGAGCAGTCCCATGTCCTGATAAGCGTAATCGACCTTATAGCCAGAGTAGTTGAATCCAAAACCAGCACTTAGCCTCTCGGTTGCAGACGGTTCGCTACCGGAAAGCGGCTCGACGGTTTCACCATCCTCATCTTCTGGATATTGTTCATCGTGTTCTAAATCAGGGTCAAATTGATATCCGAGACGCACAGCAAACATCTCCCTGAAGCTGTACTCGATACCGAAGCAACCCTTCTCTGATCCGTCAATAGGGTGATATAATTCAATGCCTGCCGTCAAACGCTGTTCAGGAGAATCTACGAGGTCATATGCTGCACCAACATTGATAGATGTGGGTAGATGATAAGGATGTGTAAGGAATTCGGCATCTATTGGTGCTGTATTACCTGGCTGGTCGGGGAACCAAAGCTCTTCGGGTTGAAGATGTCCACCCGTATACCTCATGTCAGTACCGTAGTTTCTCAGGGTGAATGCGAATCTCAAGCTCCCGAAATAACCAGGGTAGAAATATGCACCAATATCAATCCCGGCTCCAGTAGCAGACATATCCCAGATACCTTCCTGAATTAGTTTTCCCGTAACACCGAATGAGAACTTGTCAGTGATGTTTCTGGCGTATGACAAACCGAGAGCCACTCCTCCGGCTGTCCAATTCTCACCAGTGCCTCCAGGCTGCTCCTCCGTCGTTATCGGCTCAGACCCCATAGATAGTGCAAGAAGAGACAACCCGAATGTACCCACACTGCCGTATGGATATACGAAGGAGAGGAAGTTCACCCTGATGTCTGCAAACCACTCTACATCAGTTGCGAATATACTTCTGCCGGGTGCGAGTGCTAACCCAGCAGGATTCCAGTACGCAGCACTTGCATCAGTTACCGTGGCTGCGCAGGCTCCACCCATCCCTACCCCTCTCGGATCGGGCCATATCTTGAGCCACTGTGCTCCAGTGTGTGCTACCTTTGAGAATTGGGCGAAGAGAGAGGTAGTAACGAGTAGCGCCAGTGCTATCGTTAATATTCGTTTATTCAAGGTCATATTTACCTCCCTTTATCTAATGATGGCGAATTTGCCTACCCTCTCTTCCCCATCAGGGGTTGAGATGTGATAGAGATATATACCAGAGGCAATTAACTGATTGTTATAGGTCAGCAGATCCCATGATTCCATACCCCCGACGTCACCGAATTCCCCATCCTCAGATGTGGAAGTATGGTTGATAACCCTTACGAGGTCTCCAGAAAGTGTATATATCCTGATCGCACACTCTGATGGGAGGTGGGTGAAATGGACCCACTGGTAGTCTCTGCTTAGATCCCACTCAGTTCTGACAATATAGGGATTTGGAACCACCCTTATGCTATCGAGCTGACCCTCTTTGCCATATTCCATAGCCTCTGTTTCTATGGTGAATTCATTGCCGCGGCCAGGCATAATAACGTCACAGGAGTTGTATATCCTCCAGACATCACCATCTGCTATCTGGTTAAACTGGTCGGTCGTCATGGCACTGCCGCCATTGAATTGATATCTGACTCCGCCTATGTAGAACCATATTGAGCGGTCATCTTCTGTAATGTATGTCTTGGGTGTTTTAATCGGCATCTTACCCGAGAAACACCATCCGTCATCGGTGAGAGTATTGGCGGGTATCTGTGCATCGTTTGTGACATCCCAGACCTCGCAGGTTAATGTATCACCGTCTTTTATCCATCTCATCTCAATATCAACCCCGCCTTTGGACGCCCACCTCTTGTTCTCAGGTGTTATTCCGAATCTGTCTGTCTCCGTTCCTGAGGCTTCGAAGAATCCACCAATTTCAAGGGCTGACTCGGGATAATCGCCCTGTGTGACCTTTATGGAGTCAGGTGGTCTGAAGGCAGAGAGGTCGTTACCGAGTGTATCGACAATAGGAGTAAGATCAACCCTGAGCTCACCAGCAAGCCGCAGTCCATCAAAGACCGGAGTTGTGAAAGAAGCATACCATTCTTCAACAACGTTGCCCGCTGTATCGACATAAGTCCTTGCTTCTGTTGGAACCTCTATTGCCAATGGAGTCGATGTTACCCATTCTCCTTCTGTGTCATTATAGATCTGGTAGGTAAATACGGGCTCTGCGTCGAGATGATATGTCTCACCCCATTTGAGTATGTAGGTGTCTCCTGTCACAGCCATGGGCGCGTCCACGATTACATCGTTAATAGTCAACACATTGGTGTATCCTCTTGTCTGAGATGTTTCGGTCTCCATATCCTGGATATCGCAGGGTTCTGCTCTCGGGGTCACTGCTTGGGGATAGTAACCAGATTCGAGAGAGACCCACACATCCAGATTCTTATTGTTATGGTCACCGGGGGTATTGAAATCGTAAGCAGTCACAGTATAGTAATATGGGACACCATTCATAACATCTTCATCCACGTAAGAGAATGAGAGTCCCTCGTTAGCGCTCTCCTGACCGCTTGCGTTTCCAAGACCTGGGACATAGACATCTCCTGGTAACAGGGTGACATCGTCCTGGATGTCCCACTGACCGATTAATTCCCAGTCACCCTCTACTCCGGTTCTGGACTTCCATAATCTGAATCCTTCGAAGTCGTACTGCCTATAGAGGGTGTCAACCACAGGATCGCCCACTCCCGGATCTATCATAACCGGATACCAGGGATCAGGTGCAATCTGAGGTGAATTGTCCCACACAATCGTCACCTTTTCATCACTCGGAGTAAGAGTGACGACAGGTGGCGGTGGTGGCGATGGGAATGCCCAGGCGTTGTCATACATCACCTGCGCTACGTCACCCTGGGCTTTCAGGAAATCCTCCCCGCCGTAATCACCATTTGAGAACATCACAGCTGTAAGAAAGGTGTCCACTTCGCCCGGGGCAAGTTCAAATGGCCCGCATCCCATGACCATCCTCTTATCCTGTGGTGCTTGGTCAGGCACGCTACCAAACGGATTGTAGTCTCCAGTTACTATGTCCCAACCGGCAAGCATCATATACCTTTTCCTCTCGTCATCTGCATCTACCTGTCTTGTGCACTTAGTAAATGATGTGAGGGGCAACCTCTCTCCCTCATTTATGATTGTATCTATCATAGGGTTGCCCAGGGCATCATCTCCCACCACGTGTACCTGGTAGTCTGCCTTAGGTCCCTGCAGGAACTTAATGCCGACATAGTAGGGAGGAGAGCCACTCCATCCTATCTCAGGGGTCAGGGTGTATGTCCAGCCGAGCGACCTTCCCACATCTATACCCAGGAGGTCGTTATCTGCATCCCCGACATCCATATCTGATGCATGCCCAACGTACATATACCTTAGGGTATCATCAACGACGTTCTCAAACTCCCGTAGCATGAATATGATGTTCTTATTTAGCTTGGAATTCCAGCAGAAAGCGGTCTGCCTCACATAGAGCCCAAGATGATAGGTGGGGAATGGCAACTGCTCGTGGTGAATGGAATCCATCATATCGTGGAATTCGCACCATACCTCTAAGTCCGCCCATCTATCCGTACCACCGAACACAGAAGAGATCGGGTTTCCCAGGCTGTCCCTTAGAGGCCATTCATCCATATCTTCAGGGTTGTTTGAGAAGAAAAGCCTATATTCAGGATGAGACTGCTTATCAAGCCACTGATCCCACATTGTAGCCGAATCTACCGGACCAGGACACCAGTCATAACCGGACCCAACGGTATTATATCCCGAGCTCACGAGAGACATACCGATCATAGTGTCTGGCAACTGCCCTCCAGGGAACAGGAAGGTGTGTGAAGCACTGTCGCTTGCATTGTCGAATTCTCTTTCGTCAAAGCCAGCGATCCATATTCCTGCACCAAATATATATGCCTCGCCAGAACCCTTTGGGAAGTAACATCCTGCTGTACGGGCTGGGTTCTGCCCGTAATCACCCCAGTTGGAGATCCAGCACTCTACATTGTTTACATCCATCAATTCCTTTTCGTATATCTTCCATCCAGTTTCATCGTCTATAGTCCTTGCAATTACCAACTGAGACAGGAGCAGAATTAAGATACCCGTTACAAATAAGTTTATCCTGCGCATATGTGCCTCCTTCTAAAATTTGAGAGAGATGCCGAAGTTTATATGTCGAGGGTTACAGACCATCTGAGAGTCGTCGATATAATCCGTGGATGCATTGTAGTAGGACTCGTACCATTCGTCCATGTCTATGAAACCATCTTCGTCCAGGTCTCGTCTTTCGTCGGCACTCCCGTCTGCGAGGCCTCCAACCGGTATCTTACCAGTCGCCCTGTATATTGAAGGGAAAGTCTGGTCAAGGTATGTAATCCTATCAAGGACGAAGTTATTTTCATCAACCAAGCCCGTGTTAGGATATACGACTTCAGGATTCCTCGCATTCAATAGGTTGGTAATCTCCAGGAAGAATGACAGATCTACTCCGTATATTCCGAAGTCCTTGGTCAGGCTTAGATCGACATCCCATTTCGAGGGCATACGCTCTGCATTAACCACGCCAAGAACTCTACCAACATCTGTTCTCTTGGTATATGGAGATCCACCTTCAAAATTCGCAAGAAGGTTTACCCCGAAACCACCAAGGGGTCTATACTCTCCAAGGGTGGGGCCTTCTCCTATAGGTATATAGTAGTCCAGATTGAAGGTCAGACTGTGACGGATATCGAATTCTAATGGGTAGTCCGTTCTCGGGAGAATATAAGGCTGTCCCGTATAAGGATCTACAGGTATATTGGCTATGTAGTCATAGTATGCTTCTCTATCGTAGGAACCGGTTCCCCTCGCCTCCTGTAAGGTGTATGACAACTGACCGGAGAGTCCCTTTAGTGCCCTCATGCGGAACGTAAATTCAATTCCCTTTACGTTCCCATAGTCCTCGGTCACATAGCTTGTATAGGGGTCTGGAACCGCAGGAATGAATCTCGAGGCAACCAGATTATAGAGGTCTTTGTAGAATGTGGTCACATATAGGGCTGTATTGTCTGTAATCTGATGAGAGATTCCTATCTCGTATTGGATTGTCTTCTCAGACTCAAGATCAGGATTTCCTATGAGACCCCACCCCCCCCTCTTTCTAAAGAGAGGATTATTTGCTCCGTCGTATAGTCTTATAAGAATAGGCATCTGGAAGAAGTGCCCATATGCGAGATGGAATGCCGTCATATCTGTTACGGGGAAGGATATACCAAACCTCGGTGATATCTGCCACTTCGAATCAGCCTCCAGGGTATCCAGGCTTCCATCTGGATTGTGGGTCTGGGCTGGGTCGCGGAATGACCAGTGGGCTGGGTCAAAATAATCCGCCCTGAGACCGAGGTTTACCACGAATCCCGAGTACTCCATTTTATCCTGTATGTAGAATACGCCCTCCATTGGTTTTACATCGTAGAAATCCCAGTAGAGTGCATTCTTTATATCCTCGAGAGAGCAGGCAGACGCCGGGTCTACCCATTCCACTGTACCGGTATCGCCCGGCCACCTTGGTTGGATAATGTACATTGAAGAATCTTTCTCGTACCATCTCCATACGGTATCGCCAACTGAGTACACCACAGAGCTTATAGAGTTTATGTACTGTCCACTCTCACGGTGTACGTCATTCATTCTGACTTCAAAACCGCCCTTGAGGAGATGATGGGGTCCCAGCTGTGACGTGATGTCAAATTTTCCGCCATTATAACTGAATTCTCTGGCAGACCACCACCCAGGTGAGCCGAACTGGAAACCAGCACCAGGCACACCGTGTGGATAATAGTAATCACCATTCTCATCCTTTGCATAGAAACCTTGCGCATCCGCTGTAGGCGATTGGTCCTCGCCGTACGTCCACCACGGTCTCATCTCAATATCCTCCCACCACGGCCTGTCTTCTTCTAGTGTGGGGTCTATGTGGGCAACTGGTATACTTCTGGTGTAGAATCTGCCAAACTGTAATTTGTAGAAGGTGGTAGGTGAGAGACTATGAGTCAGGGTTGCCTGAAGTTGATAGGATTTCTTGAAATTGCTGCGTCTGAAGTAGGGTGGTTTATATCTATCGGATTGTTCATCCCTTCCCTGAGTCATATCTGTCATGCCCGGGAGACCTGCATAGGTACCATAATTACCACCCTGAGCTCTCGAGAGGAAGGATGAAATATGTAATTTCATGTTGGGATTGAACTTATATGAAAGTTTTCCCTGGAGCGAGTAGAATTCACGATCCGAATTGCTTAAGAAATCCTCTTCCTCTCTTATTGGGAAGTATCTTGACAGGCGTTCTCTATTGTTCACCTCACCTGAGAAGAACCAATTCATTCCCCTGAGATATGGTATAGGGCCACCCAGAGCGACCTCAAACCTATGCCTTCCCTCGTTTAGGTAGATGTCTTCGTCAAAGATCTGGTCTGTGGTATATCTTACCATCCCTTCAAGCTTTGGCCCTCCTTCCTTTGTAATCACATTTACGACTCCAGACATCGCCTGTCCGAATTCTGCGTTGAAACCACCCGTGGTTACGGATATCTCCTCTACAGCATTCAGATTGATGTCGATAGATGCTCCTGCCCTCGCGGTCAGCCTGTCAGTTGCCGGCATACCGTCTACCATAAATGCAATCTCGTCTCCTCTTCCACCTCTTATATGTATACCATCTGTAACGCCACTAACGCCTCCCGTTGTTTGAATAACTCCTGCCTGTTGCTCTATTACAGCCTGATAGGTCTGAACAGGCTGACGGGCAATGTCTTCGGCAGTGGTGATGTGCATAGTGGCGGTTGCATCAGGTATAACGAGAGGCCTTTCTGCAGTTACCGTTACACCTTCCACCTCTATCACCGTAGAACGTAATTCGAAGTTGAGAGTTGTGGTGAGTCCGGCACTCACTCGCACCTTCGTTACAGTAAACGGCTCGTATCCCATCATCGTTGCCATGACGGTCCACCCTCCGACAGGTATATTTATAATGAAGTAGTAGCCATCAGGGTCGCTTGCCGCCCCCATTGTTGTACCCTTAATAAACACATTTGCACCGGGGAGTGGTTCACCCGTCTGGCTATCTATTACTCTACCTGATATCTTACTTGTTACCTGTGCGGAAAGAGAGATGGCGAGAAGGGGGAGCAGTGCCGTAATTATAAAAATCTTACGCATAGTAACCTCCTTTCTACCTCTTGGTAGATGGGTCTGCCTGTTGGCAGACATTTCTACCCTGCACAAAACGGCTACCCTTTGGTAGTCACTTTTATAAATCCCAAATTCAATTAATTTATCCTGCGAATTCAGTAACTGTAGGGGAAAGAGATTCAGTGATTGGAACAGGTCGCTCTCTATGTGTACGCAGAATCTGGAATTTATGCAGGGGGCAGCTTTAGAGCGTGCTGCCCCCATTAAAGAGTCTTTACTTCATCACCGTGAACTTACTTGTCCCTGAGAAGTCACCGGAGTCCATCTTCAGGAAGTATACACCAGATGAGAGGTTCTCGGTATCTATCGTGAGATAGTGCGTGCCAGCGCTGAGGTTCTCATCCACAAGATTGCTCACGAGCGAGCCTGTCACATCGTAGACCTTCACGGATACGTGGTCGGTCTTGGGTACAGAGAAACTTACGGTAGTTGGTCTCGAAAGCGGATTCGGGCTCACTCTTGGAAGGTCATAAACAAACACCTCGGGTTCCTCTTCTATGCCAACATAACCAAACCAATCGGTAAGATTCTGGATAAATATATCCTGGTCACCCGTTGTTAATATGGCATTGAATGGGAAGTAGAGGAATACGACCTTGAAGCCCTTGGCAGACTCATATCTGTATCCGAGGATGTTGCCCTCACCGTCAAAGAAGAGAGGCACACACTCAAGATCGATGTCCGTGAAGATACCCGTCCATGTCGCCTGACCAACCTCTGGTGGTGATACCTGCAGTTCATCGTTCATACCAGTGGTGAGCAGGTCAGTATTGTCTACAAAGACTGTAAACGTGTCATCCGCTATATAATCATCCGTGCCACCATTTGCCTTGAAATAATCTGGGAGCGGATGAGGCGAGGGAGCGACCCACTCTTCATAGCCCAGTTCGTATCCACCACCCGGTATGTCCTGTCCACAGAGGAAGATACAACCCCCGGCATCCATAAAGTCGCTGAAATCTGTGGTGAAGGACCACTCAGCAATGGTGAAACCGGAGAAGGCTAACCACGAGAAGGCCCTTCCTCCTGCGCCGATGGCGTAGAAGTCTGTGACCGTGTTGTCTGCTACTCCACCAATTCCCTCATCCCAGAGGTCCCACGGCTGTCCCGTATATGCATCGTGACCAACACCCCATCCATAGTCAGCCTCTGTATAGAGGAGGGCGTTTCCGGCTGTACCTTCGCCTACGAGATATACATATTCGTCAGAAACGGCTCCTGCGCCCTCATAATCGGTGCCTTCTGCCCAATAGTGGACAATGCAACCTGCTGCCTGTCCCGGTATGTCAGCATGCCACCATCCATATTCGAAGTTGGGCAGGGATACGTCGAGGGAATCGTTTACGACAGCGACTTCTTGTGTATCAGTCGGGTCAACGTAGTATTTCAGGACTATATCGTCGATTCCAGCTGCTGCTGGGCCAAAGTCCTCGGTGTATATATCGACGGTTCTAAGTCCAGTATTGTACGTGCCCAGAAGTTCATCGGGTTCTATTACAGGGCCAATGTTCTGGTAGACCTTTACGAGTGCCCTTACCCAGAATAGGTGCCACGAGGGGTACCATCCAGGACCATTAGTCTCCGGTCCAAGTCCCCCCTGCTTGAAACCCACCGCGTGTAATGGGTGAGGTGTGGTAGCATCTCCGGCATCTATTCTTGTTGACTGGGCTGTGTCCTCTATGGTCCAACCTGCCCAGAAGGCATCAGTACCTACGTCTGGGTCTCCAGGAACATCGAGTGTGTCATATACCCAATCACCAGTGTATGGCACTTCCATTGCCTCTGGTCCAGCAAGGTATGTCCCGATACAGCTTGGTCCGGGCATAGAGGAAGCATAGTGATATTCCCCGAAGTCACCAAGTGTCACCCCGTCTGGAACGTCTGCTACAATCCCTGTATAGCCGGCGGGACTTCCATCGATGTAATTATATCTGATGAAGTGCACCTCAAATAATGAGCAGGCTGCAGGCGGTATGAAGAAGACGCCCAGAGTGTCGTCTGGCAGCAGTCCGCTGAGGTAGTAGTTACTCTCGCCACCGTCATACTGGATGAGCCACCATGCCGATGCCTTGTCTACCGGAACTATCTTGCTTGGTTCACCAGGGCTGGACGGCAAAAGATATACCTCAACTGGTTTTGCATACATGCTACTCACAATAGTACCGATGAGCATTATTGCGAGTAATATTTTTATACCCTTCATCTTTCCTCCCTTTTTTGTTAGGGGACTATAGAGATATAAAATTTTACACGCCTAAGGGATTGACAACTTTAACATATTACCCTTAGGTAACGCCCCTACAATAGCTCACCACCTCCTTTCATTATAGGATGCTATTATAGATGATAGAGGCTGAAGAAGGCTCCGTCACCTCTAATTCGTTCTCATACCTTAGGCGAGCCTCTTTCTTAAGGCTCCCCTGCATCACCCCCTTTCTTAACAAAATCTTAATGTAATAATCACACTGTCTTAATGATTATAGCACTTTTTTGGGCATTTGTCAAGGAAAAAATTGTCAGCGGGTTGAACAAGTTTAGATTTGGAACAATATCCTCTGTGGAGAAGATGTATAGAGATATTATGGGTTAGCTATTTAATGACCAACACGAGGTACTGGACGTTTTTCAAGGTAGATATAGGTTTTTTACTTTTCTTCTTTGCCCTCTTCTAATGAGATGACTATTCTGACAGACTTCATAACATCCCCCTGCTCTATTTCCTTTACGATGTCCATGCCATCACTTACCTGTCCAAATACTGTATAGTTACCATCAAGGCCTTGTTGCGGGGCAAGGCAGATGTAGAACTGAGAGCCCGCAGAATTAGGGTCTGTAGACCTTGCCATGGCTACGGTCCCCTCTAAATGGGGTCTGGAGTTGAATTCTGCGTCGATTGTATATCCTGGACCTCCATGACCGTCTCCTCTGGGGTCGCCTCCCTGTACCACAAACGGAGGATCCTTTATTACACGATGGAAGGTCAACGAATCATAGAATCCAACTTTTGCGAGATATATAAAGTTTTTCACCGTGTTTGGGGCATCCTCAGGGAAGAACGAAAGCTTGAATTCACTATCATCTGTCATTGTTACAACTGCTATTTCCTCACCAGATATCTTTACGGTATCCATAAATACGGTTCTTTCTTCCATATCCACGATCGTCTTACCAAGTGCAATGGTCTGATATAAGACGAGAATTGGGGCAAGCAGGTACAATATCTTCATATGACCTCCTTCGGGCTCTGTAGTATTGCAACTAACCAAAGAGAACAATTTGTGAAAAGCGAAGGGCGAAAGATCATCTATCACTTCTCTCTCTT
>CAZRTU010000016.1:4078-13935 GCA_964603075.1 uncultured bacterium | reverse complement strand
ACTCGTTGGGATGAACGAGGCCTGCCTTAATCTATTTTTTGAGGATATAGGTACCCAGAATGGAAGAGCATTTGCAGAGAGAGTGCTCGATTTTATGCTCTCTAAACTATCCGATTTCCAAGAAGAGACCGGAAACATCTACAATCTCGAAGCTACGCCTGCTGAGGGAACCGCCTATAGACTGGCCAGGATTGACAAGGAAAAATTCCCAGATATAATTACACAAGGAAAGCAAGCTCCTTATTATACAAACTCCAGTATGTTGCCGGTAGGCTATACAGATGACATTTTTGAGGCCTTTATTCTCCAGGAGAATCTACAAACTAAATATACAGGAGGCACAGTCATACATGCATTTCTCGGTGAAGAGATAGATGACGAGGAGGCATGCGCAATGCTGGCGAAGAGGATTGCTGAAAACTTTGGGGTGCCTTATTTCTCTATTACGCCTACATTCTCTATCTGCGAGGAACACGGATACATAAGAGGCGAGCACCATCTCTGTCCCCTGTGTAGCAAGCAGACAGAAATATACTCACGGGTGGTTGGCTACTACCGTCCCGTACAGAATTGGAATAAAGGCAAGAGGGAAGAATTCAAAGAGAGGAAGGAATTTACCGTGGCTCGTTAGCCTTGATTTTTAGGTGGCAACCACATCACTCAATTATTGAAAAGGACTTTTCCCTTACTGGTAGATAAAGGTCTGAGTCATGAATTCGAGGGTAATCTCCAAATAAGTTATTTATGCTTACATACTCTATAGATCTCGGCCCGCCCATCGCATTAGTTTGCCTTCAGGGATATATCCTGAAGGATTTTTTTCTTGCTAAAGAACTTGATGAGGTAAAGGACAGAATAGAAGAGGGAAGAGTTATAACCTGCACCAGGGGTAGAGTCGCAAGATTCACAGCTCCCAGGGAGAGCTTGAATGAAGAATTGGGCTATCATATAGAGACATCAAATTCTGATATAATAAGGATTCACAAGATTGAGCAAAGTCAGGGGATGGTCGATGCAGTAGTTACAGTTCAGTTGAGTGAGGATATTGTTAAGACGGTCTCTCTTTTTAAGAGCTTTGGAAAGAACCTCGGTTTCGTAGATGTAGATCTGCATGCTCTTTATAAGATATTTCGATTCTCATATCCAGGCAGAGAGAACTACCTCATAGTGGATGTTAAGAAGGGAGAGGCAAAGTTGGTTTACGATGGTTACTACTGCGAATACATACCACTAAAGGAGTCCTTACAGGATGAGATTAAGAAGAGGATTGTATATTTCAAGGATATAAAGGGTATTGTTGCCACCGGAGATGTCGGTGAGGTTCTCGGGCTTGAAGAGAGACTTGGCATATCTGTCGAAGTTATGCATCCCTTAAGGAGAATTTACGCACTAGGACCGGAGGCTGTGAATAAAGGAAATTATCTCTCTACCGCTCTTGGACTCGCTATATAATCATATCACATCTAAAGTATAAAGACATAAAGCTGGGAATAATTGACTACTAATCGGCAGACAACTCAACTTCCCCCAATACCATACATATAAAGCATATAACAAAATAAGGGAGAATTAGTCCAAAATCTTGCTTGGGAAGGGAGTTTTTGTGGAGACACAGGACACAGGGATTATTGGTCTTGCAGTAAAGGGAGAAAATCTCTCCATTACCCTGGAGAGCAGGGGATTTTCTGTTGCGGTATTTAACAGGACACAAGAGAAGGTGGATAGATTTACCGTGAGCAACGCAGAGGGCAAAAAATTGTAGGGGCGTGTATATGGCTTGCTTCAGATGCTTCAAAGTTTGTTACAGGCGCAGTTGTTCCTGTAGATGGCGGGTTTTCTGCGTTCCCTGCCTACGGCAGGCAGGTCTGTGGTTTAAAAAGAGAGGGTAGAGGATTTTTCGCCCTTCGCTTTTCATAAGTTTATAATTATGCATTGTTAATTTTGAATTTTGATTTGATCCTTCTGTATTCTCTGTGCTCCCTGCCTGACGGTAGGCAGGTCTGTGGTTAAACCTATGATAATACTCGATGTTTAGTCAGGAGGTAATATGGCGAGATATAAGATAGCCTGGATGCCTGGGGATGGTGTAGGATTTGATGTTATGGAAGCGGCGAAGAAGATCCTTGGCAAAATTCAGTTAGACGCCGATTATATACCGTGTGACGTTGGCTGGGACTTCTGGATTAGAGAGGGCAACCCTCTACCTGATAGGACAGTACAAATACTGAAGAACGTAGACTGTGCGCTGTTTGGTGCGATAACCTCAAAGCCCAAGCAGGAGGCAGAGAAGGAGTTATCTCCAGAATTAAGAGGAAAGGGACTTGTATACTATAGCCCGATTGTCGCCCTGAGGCAGATATTCGACCTCTACACGAACCTCAGACCCTGTAAGGCATACCAGGGCAATCCATTGAATTACAGAGACGATATAGACATAGTGGTTTTCAGAGAGAACACAGAAGGACTTTACAGTGGTGTAGAGTTCTTTCCAATCCCAAAAGATCTGAAGGATTGGTTAGTAAAAAATCACAAGAAAATGGAGAGATTTGAAAGAATACCCACAGAAGAACTTGCAATATCAATGAGGATATTCTCAAAAGAGGGATGTAAAAGGATAGTAGATAAGGCATTCGATTACGCAAAAAAGGCAGGCAGAGAAAAGGTCACCGTTGTTGAAAAACCCAATGTGATTAGGGAGACCTCCGGGATGATGATAAGAGAAGCGCGGAAGATAAAGGAGCACTACCCGGATATTCAACTCGAAGAGGTGAATGTGGATGCTATGTGCATGTGGTTGATAAAGAATCCACAGAGGTATTCTGTGCTCGTCACGTCTAACATGTTTGGGGATATAGTCTCGGATCTTTGCAGTCAGTTGGTCGGTGGGCTGGGATTTGCCGCATCGGGTAACATAGGTGAAAATTTCGCCATATTTGAACCAACACATGGTTCTGCCCCAAAATATGCTGGACAGTACAGGGTAAATCCCATAGCGATGTTGCTTGCCGTGAGGTTAATGCTCGAGTGGCTGGATGAGAGGGAGAAGACAGAGAGATTGGGTCGAGCTATTGAAGAGGTTATTCGGGCGGGTAAAGTAAGAACGTACGATATGGGAGGAGATGCATCCACTCTCGATATGGCAGGTGCTATTGCGGAGAGGATTTGAATCTATGGGTTTGAGTGTTATAGCTATTATTGTCGGCTATCTTTTGGGCAGTATTCTACCTGCCTATTTGATAGCCAGATTCCTAAAGGGGTTTGATATAAGAGAAAGGGGCACCCGCAACCCAGGTGTCAGCAACGCTGCAAAGACAATGAACCATAAGATAGCAGCACTGGTTGCTGTCTATGACCTTTCAAAAGCACCGCTTGCAATGATTATCGCCAGCTATCTGCAGGTTCCCACCTATATCATATACCTGTCAGGAGTTGCAGTCATTCTTGGACATATTGCCCCCTTCTACTTAAAATTTAGAGGCGGTCGGGGTCTATCTGTAGCAGTAGGGATATCGTTCTACTCACTTATATCACTGCTTTTTAATGATTGGCACTTCGTTTATATAATGGGTTTTTTCCTTATATTGGTTTCTGTAATCTTCTTCTTCAGGGTAATAAGAACAGGAAGCAGTGAGATCTCCCTTATAATTTTGCCCTTATGTCTTATTGCGTGCATCCTCTATTATGGAGTCTGCACTGAGAGCATGGTTTTTTTATTGGCTAGTACTTATATTATCGGAGAAAGAGTTAGCTGTTTGTGGCGGGATAAAAAACCCTCCCCTCAAAAGGAAGAGATAGCAGCCCTTAGGAGGAGATTACTTATGTTGCTAACAGCAGTCTTTCCGATTGGCATATTTTTCTTTAGGATACAGACCCTGATATCTTTAGGAACGGTTCTTTTGTTCTTTATCGTACTTGAGGTCTTGCGCTTTAGCGGGAGGTTGAAGGTCTTTTCGTTTCTATATAGTAGCGGTGAGGGTAATCGGGTGTCATCGGCTCAGGTTTATTTATTTTCAATATTTTTGACACTCCTCGTTTTCAAGCTTAATATAGCAGCCTTGGCTGTCCTTTTTCTTATTTTTGGAGACTTCATTATCTGGATTGTCGACTTCTCTCTCGGGGGAAAAAGATTTTTAACCAATACGTTGCAGGGTACCCTTGCCGGACTGATAATCTGTATTCTTGTAGCGAGTATATTTTATAAACTTTCTCTGGTTAGTCTATGGCAAAGCTATCTGGGGGCAACAGTTACCATTATCATGCAGGTAGTACCGATTGAAAATAAGAAATTTGCAGTCCCAATAGTCAGTTCAATTGCTATGAGTCTGGCATAGCCTTGATAAGTAGTCTTACAACTCCCGATTTTTTTCTTGACATAGCTAAATATTTATGTTATAATTTCCCAGTTTTTAAGTGCGTGCTTATTACTAACGATGGAGGGGGGATGCGAGGAAATCTTACATGGAGATTTCTTTTGGTTATAATCGCAATAGGACTTTCTCTCTGGCAACTTTCATACACGGTGAGAAATATCACAATGGACCCCGAAGAAAAAGAATTTTTGTCGGAGGAGTATATCAAGAAAATAGAAAGAAGAGCGCTTAAACTTGGACTCGACCTGAGAGGCGGCATGCATATAGTCCTCTCAGTTGATAGAAGTGAATTACCCGAGGGAGTTAACCTGAAGGATGCAAGAGACAGGGCATTGGAGATAATAAGGAATAGGATAGACCAGTTTGGTGTATCAGAACCAGAGATAGCCAGACAGGGGGACGACAGGATTGTAATACAGCTACCGGGTATCGTAGACAGAGAGAGGGCTAAGGAGATCATAGGCAAAACAGCTCTTCTCGAGTTTAAGCTCTTGGAATCTCCCGAGAGCATAGAGCGTATTCTTAGAGACGTCGATGAGATTGTCTATGAATACGAGCTTGAACAGGTGGAATATGACAGCACAGTTATACCACAGAATCCATTCTTAACCCTCGTTTATAGAGGCAGGGTGGCAGAATACGACACACCGCTACTGGAGAAGTATCTCTCTCTCGAAGAAGTACAGAGCGTAATTCCCAAAGATATCGAATTCCTATACTCCAAGTTTAGGGAAGAGGAAGGCTTGAAATACAAGGTAATATATCTGGTCAAAAAAGAACAGGTACTAACTGGAGAAGCACTGGTCGATGCAAAAATGCGTATCGGCACACCCAAGAATCCTAATGCGCCCAGGGTAGATTTGACCATGAAACCTGATGCGAGAAGGAAGTGGGCAAGAATAACAGGTGCGAACATAGGTAGGCAAATAGCCATAGTCCTCGACAATGTTGTCCAGTCTGCTCCAAGGGTAGTTGAGCGTATAGCAACGGGAAATTCAATGATAGAGATGCCAGGGGCTGATGTCGGAGACGCTCAGGATCTGGCACTAATATTGAGAGCCGGAGCACTCCCCGCGCCTCTTGAGACAATCGAGGAGCGGACAGTGGGACCGACACTCGGTTCCGATTCTGTGAGGAGAGCAAGTAGAGCTATGCTTCTGGGAGCGATTCTTGTGCTTGTATTTATGGGTGTATATTATAGAGGTTGCGGTTTGATAGCCGATTTTGCGGTGGTACTTAATATACTGTTTCTACTTGCCCTTTTATCTGGGTTTGGTGCAACCCTTACCCTGCCTGGAATAGCTGGCATAGTACTCATCATAGGTACGAGTGTAGATGCAAATGTCCTGATATACGAGAGAATCAGAGAAGAGCTCAGTGTTGGCAAGACGGTAAGAGCTGCGATTGGTGCTGGATATGGAAGGGCACTAAGGACGATTCTCGATGCCAACATAACGACGCTGTTAATGGCAGTAGTTCTTTATTACTTCGGCACAGGACCCATCAAGGGGTTTGCGGTTACTCTCTCGCTTGGTATACTATGTAACTTCTTTACTGCAATTTTCATAACAAGGTTCATGTTGGACTACATCACATCGAGACCAGGCGTAAGGAGAATACCAATATAATAAACCTGGGTCGATTTTCCTTTCGGATTATTTCATTGGGGGTGACATGATAAGTCTCTTCGGAAAAACCAATATCAACTTTGTAGATTTCAGGCGGAAGGGATTCATTATCTCCTTGGCCTTGATAGTCTTATGTATAGTCGTTATGGCCATTCAGGGCGGCATTAATTACGGGCTTGACTTCACAGGTGGTTCATTTGTAGAAATCCACTTCGACCGCGATGTTACCATCTCAGAAATACGTTCTACAATATCTGAAGTAGGGCTTGGTGACGCCGTAATACAGAGAGTCAGTGAGGCAGATTACAACTTTATTGTAAGGACAGGTATTACTGAATATGAAGGCAAAAGCATAGGAAGTGTCTTAAACAGCCTCTTAAGCCAGAAATACACTGATCACGGCGTAAGAATCGAGAGGGAAGAGATGGTTGGACCTGTGATATCGAAAGGTCTGCAGCTTAAGGCATTCTGGGTGGTTTTTTTGGGTTTTATCATTATTCTAATATACGTTAGTATAAGGTTTACATACAGATTTGGCATAGCGTCTGTCATAGCACTAATCCATGACGTCCTGATTACTATAGGCATACTATCTCTTGTGAGGGCAGAGTTCACAACCGCCACAATAGCGGCGGTACTTACCATAATAGGTTACTCCATCAATGACTCCATTGTTCTATCTGACAGGGTAAGGGACAACCTAAAAAAGGAACGGGGCAGGCTTCACTTCCCTGAGATAGTCAATCTGAGTGTAAATCAGAATCTTGCAAGGACTATAAACACATCACTCACAACCTTCCTCGTTTTATTAGCACTTTATTTTCTTGGCGGCAGAGTTATAAAGGACTTTACACTCACCCTTCTTGTGGGTGTAATAGTGGGAACCTACTCCTCAATTGTTATTGTAGCAGGACTTGTCGTCGAGTGGGAAAGAAGACTTCCTGTATACTCTCACAGAAAGAGGTAACGTGATTCAAAGGTTATCAGATTAGCCCAATCTGCTAATATCTTTACCATTGAGTTATCACAGGAGATCTTCAGCACAAATCACCCGTCAGCAGATAATTAATCTGACTTACTCACCGAATTATATACTTTTCATTTTATATCCTCATAGCTAAGGTCAAACTTATATTATAATTATACTAGGACAGAGTTACCTTTAAGAAGAGGATAGAATATGAATACAGAGCAAGGGTATGAAAATGAGCTAATCAATAGTGCAATTGGAGGGGATGAGGACGCATACCGCAGACTTCTTGGCATCTATAAGGCAAGAATCTTCAGTTACATCTATAGGATTGTAAGGAATTACGATGATGCCGAGGAATTGGCACTCGATACATTCGTGAGATGTTTTAAATCGTTGCACTCTTTTGAACAGTCGAGATCATTTTCTACCTGGTTGTTTACAATTGCCCACAATCTAACAGTCGACTTCCTGAGGAAGAGAAAGTTGGAATATGAGTACCTTGGAGAGGTTCACGGGTCTAGGGAGGATATTGTAAAAGATTATGAGAGGAAAGAACAATTAGATAGTATAGAAAGGGCGATTATGAAGCTCGCCCCCATAGACCGCGAGATCATTATCCTCTTCTACAAGGAAGGCAAGTCTTATCAGGAGATAGGTGAGATTCTAAATATACCAACTACAACCATAAAGACACGACTGCATAGGGCGAGATTGAGGCTTAAGGATTTTGTTAAAGAAAAAGGTGAAACTTTTTCATGATAACCTCGTATTAAAGTATGATGAGACACGATGAATTTAAAATATTGATACAGAAGAGCCTCGATGGAGAGACGACCTCAGAGGAGGAGAGGAATTTAAGACTCCATTTAAATCAATGTCCTCGCTGCAATTATCTCTACAATCAACTGATTCAAACAGAGAATGCATTAGGTGGAATCATCGAGTACTACCCGAGGCAGGATTTTGAAATGAGGGTGCTTAAGAGACTTGGCTTCTACAGAGTGCGGGTCTGGGCAAGAGCGGCAGTGGTAGTAGCCGGTATGTGGTTGGCTTCACTCTTATCCTTGTTCTTTACGCCTATAGGCGGTCGTTTGTTTACCAGGACACTGACATCCGTACCCGCCGCTGTTCGGTTCTTTGGAAATCTTCAGTTTATACTCGCAACCATTAGTAGTGTATTTGCACCTCTAGCACGGGATCCTGAGATTTATATATTGCCAATCATTGGTGTAATGTGTGTTATTAGTTTTATCTTTATATTTGGAAAGACCATAAGAAAGGAGGTCGTATGCAGGGCATATTGACAATTTTGCTTGTGTTTACACAGATAGCAACCCCACCTTTGGAAGTAGCTGCAGAAGATGGGATACCATACGTTGGGATGATGCCGGAGCTGGTTGTAACCGCACCGAGATACCATAGCGATGTAGAGGTGACTGAAAGTGAAGGCGTCCAGAATGCCAAAATCGCCGAGACACCCAACACATATATAGATCGCAACCCCGTATCGGGAGAAAAGCACCCCTTAGGGGCTCTGGAATTTCCTCATTTTGAAATACAGTTTCTCCCCTCACTTGCATATGCAGAAGATATTGAACTTGAGGACGACATTGAGGATGTCTTTTTTGGTGAAGGAGGCGTTTCCGGTGATTACTATCTCCCTGAGTCGGACACAGTATGGGATGATATTACGGTTAAAGGTGGAACAGCAAGGATTGATGGTGTAGTCTTTGGTGACCTGACTGTAATGGGAGGAAGGGCAGTAGTTAGAGGTACTGTAGACGGCGATGTTGCTGTCTTTGGCGGCAATCTCGATTTGATGGGCAAAGTTACAGGAGACTGCGCGGTCTTTGGCGGGAACTTCAACAACAGAGGACAAATTGAGGGTGACGTTGCAGTGATAGGAGGCACTGTTTTACTCGATTCAGCTTCAATAGTGGAGGGCGATATAAGCACTCTCGGAGGTTCTCTTGAACGCGATGATGATGCCATTGTTGAAGGTGAGGTAATGACGATAGGAATTGAGGGACTTAGTAAGATAGTTCCGAGAATAAGCAGGGTTTTGAAATGGCAGGAGCGCATGCCCTTTGGTGGTGCTCTAAGGAGTGTGTTTGTAATCTTAGCCGTGATAGTGTTGTATATTATTAACCTTCTCCTGTTTCTCATCGTTCCTGGCGCCACAGAACGTATCACAGAGAAGATAAGGAGCAACGTGTGGATTTCGGTAGGAATCGGAGTAGGGCTGGAGATACTATATGTTCCAATTATAGTCTTGCTTGCGGTCTCAATAATAGGCATACCAATAATTCCCCTCTTTGCGTTAGCGGTAATTGTTGGATTGCTATTCGGTTTTACGGCGATGTCGTATATCGTAGGTCAGAGGATATTGGGGGGTATGAAGTCTCAGATAGAGAATCGCGTCGGTGTATTCAGTATTGGCTGGATTGCGATAATGATAATCCCCATTATGGGATTACTCTTGAAGGGCTTGGGCGTTGGCGGAGGATTTATCTTTGTGATTGGCCTTGCAATCCTGTACGTAACCATGACTATAGGGTTGGGTGGCGTTATCTTTGCGTTGTTTAAGAGAAGGAAGATGATAGAATGAAGTACGCTGATTTCTTCGAATCATGATGAGAGATAAAAGAGGGGGCTCGGCTTCAGGCTGAGTCCCTTTCCATTCTTACTTTCTATCTAATAGGGGTATCTATGCTGATTCTCTTAATGTTTATAACGTCCCTGAGCAATCTTAAGACGGTTCAAGTCCACATTACCGATACGCCTCCCAAGATAGACGGATTTATCGAAGATGTATGGCAGACGGCGGATTCTGCAAAAGGATTTTCTCAGTATGAGCCTTATGATACGGTTACTCCCACTGACCAG
>CAZRTU010000016.1:0-4068 GCA_964603075.1 uncultured bacterium | reverse complement strand
AGACCGTTGTTTACATCCTGCAGGATCTGGATAATATCTATTTTGGTATCCGTTGTTATGCCCACAACCATGAGCCTATTGCTGTGTTGGGTCAGAGTGAAGACCAGGTGGGTCTGGGGATAGACCCTTTTGATAGCAGGAATACTGCCTACTACTTTATGGTTAATGCAAGTGGACAGTTCACTGAGGGGGACGAAGGTTGGGTTCTGGATGATGGCAGGTCGCATGATGTAACATGGGATGCAGTCTGGTATAGGGCATCAAAGGTCTACGATGATGGATGGGAGGCAGAGATTAAGATACCCTTCAAATCAATCAGGTATAAAAAGGGTCTGTCGGAGTGGGGGATAAATTTTGTACGGTATATTCATGATAAACACGAATGGAATGGATGGATTCGGGTTCCACAGATAGAGTCGGAGATGGTTTCCAAATATGGTAGATTGACAGGCATAGATCCCCAGTCCAAAGGTTATTATTTTGAGTTGTATCCGGAGGGATTTATAAGATACGATAGATATACAGGGAAGGGAGCAGAGATTAAACCGAGGGCAAGTCTTAATTTCAAATGGGATTTTACACCACAAGCCACACTTGTAGCAACAGCCTACCCTGATTTTGCACAGATAGAATCTGATCCTTATATATTAAACCTCTCATGTTATCCTGGTTACTTACAGGAAAGAAGATCATTTTTTATTGAAGGGCATGAGATTTTCAGATTGTCTCAGATGGGGGAAGATGAAGATTTCTTCACGCCATTAAAAATATTCTATTCGCGCCGTATTGGCAAAGCGGTAGAGGGAGAACCAGTACCTATTCTTGGTGGCTTAAAGCTGACCAATAAAGCAGAAGATTGGAGCATGGGTCTTTTGGCTGCTTACACCGATTCTATAGAGACAGAACCAGAGAGAGCCTTTGGTGTAGTCAGGCTAAGAAAGAAGTTATTCCACAACTCGGATATTGGCATACTTTTTAGTGGTTCTATGGAAGACATTGACCACTATAACTATGCATTTGGCATTGATGGGGTATACCGTTCGGGAAGGAATCAGTCGATCATTCCGGCAGCAATAAGTAACAGAGACGAGAAGATTGGATGGAGTATGAGCTCTGGGTTTTCTGGTGTCGTTGGAGATTTTCTATTTGAGGGAGGTTATGTTACGATCAGCGACTCCTTTGATGTACAGGAGATTGGTTTTATACCCTGGAGTGGCATGAAGAAGTTGGATCTCTATATAGGTCCTTATAAAAATTATAACAAAGGAATCATAAGGGAACTTACATATGGACCTGGTCTTCTGCTTATTAAAGAGCCTGGTAGTAGTGATTGGTCAAGGCTCTTCAGATTCTATGTGGGGCCCGAATTTCGAGGTAACTGGGGCTTTGATTTGTCAGTAGGGGTGGGTAGATATTACGAAGCCGACACAAATTATTTCAGAAGAAGCGTTGACTTTGGATTTTGGATGTCTAAGATCAAATATAATTTGAACTTTGGTCTCAGTTATACCTATGGTTATAATTACTATCGCTCGTACCCTGCTCATAGTGGCTCAAACTGGATTTTCTTCTATTATAGCCCGATGCCTCGCGTTGGTATTCAATTTAACTCAAACAGCTGGGTGGAGTTTGACGCGAACAGCGGAGTTATTGCGGTGACATCGGTTTTAACGCCGAGGATACATGTCGTTTTGACCCCAAAAACAAATCTCTCGGTCTTCAATGAGTTCGTCCTTCTGACACCAGAAACCAATTTTGGCGAGAGCGAGTTGTTATCCAACCGCCTCGGGCTTCTGCTTTCTTGGAACTTCTCACCTAAGAGCTGGCTTTATGTTGCGATAAATGATTGCCGTGAACAAGACGATGGTGGAGAGTTGAGGCAAGAAAGTAGTATTGGAGCAATAAAGGTAAAATATCTTATATACTTTTGATACACTTTGCGAAAATATATCTTGACACACTGGAGAGGATGTGATATAATTATCCCAACATATTGGTAGGGAATGTCCCAAAGTTTCGTGATTAACAAGTCAATTGATACAATCTTTTGAAATTTACAAATATTGTTTATTGAAATCCCCATGATGTTTTTTAGACAGGGATTATCAAGTCATAGAGTCGTAGTGTCTTTTGGTCATAGGGTCTTTTAAGGCTTTAAGTCATTAACCAGCACCTATCGGTGTAATCTCTCTTTCTAATCTGTGTAACCAGTTGACAGAAAAGAAATGAAGGGTAAAGAACATAAACAGCGACCAATATTGATTTTGGCAACTCTTTTGGTGTCAATTGTTTTATAATTACCAATCTTTAAATAGTAATCTATATGAAAGTTGAACCAGGAAAGTATTCAAAAATTCTGCCGCCACCGCCTGTAGTCCTGGTATCGACTCTATATGGAGATGTGAAGAATCTGGCGCCTTATGGTATGAACATGCCGATATCATTTGAGCCGCCACTCTTCGCGTTTGGGGTTAGAGAGAATAGAGATACCTACAAGAATATCTTGGATAACGGGGAATTTGTGGTTGCTGTGCCCGGTCCTGAGCATATAAGAGCCATTGATATAACAGCAGAGGCATTTCCCAGGGAAGTAAGTGAATTCGAGAAAGCAGGGTTCACCCCCGTGGAGAGTGAGATCGTAATGCCATATAGAGTAAAGGAGTGTCAGTCCAATCTGGAGTGTAGATTGGAATGGATTAAACGTGCGGGCGACCATTACATAGTTGTGGGCAGAGTGGTGGCTGCAAGTATTGCAGATAAGTTCTTTAAGAAAGAATTTACGAGGCTTTTTATCCATCCAGTCTATCACGTAGGCTCTCCAAAGGCTGAATACGCCGGCAAGGGTCCCTTGTTGGCTCCAGAGTAAGTCGCGTTCTTCTTATCTAAGTCTTACGGTATTTTCAGTTAGCCTTTGGAAAGTATACGTGCAATGAAAGGACGCGGACTCTGGGTTTTATCAATTGGCGCACAGGCTACGGGTGCTTTTGATTAATTGATGAACTTTCCCGTTCTATAAAGTCTATATCTACATCGAAGAGGTGTCCAAAAAAGTTGAAAAATTTACTTGACAAACAGAAAAAAATGTGTTATAATATAATTTAGGAAAGTCGGAACGTTCTTTGAAATTCATATAGCGTGCATTGCCTTTAAGGTCAATTATGGAGGGTTTGATCCTGGCTCAGAACTAACGCTGGCGGCGTGTCTTAGACATGCAAGTCGAACGGTCCCGAGCAATCGGGATAGTGGCGAACGGGTGAGTAACGCGCAGACAATCTGCCCTCAGGTGGGGGATAACCTCGAGAAATTGGGGCTAATCCCGCATAGTCCCCTCTTGACGCGAGTCATTTGGGGTAAACCCTTCGGGGGCCAGAGGAGGAGTCTGCGTCCTATCAGCTTGTTGGTAGGGTAACGGCCTACCAAGCCGACGACGGGTAGCCGGCCTGAGAGGGTGACCGGCCACATGGGGACTGAGACACGGCCCTGACTCCTACGGGAGGCAGCAGTCTAGAAATTTGGGCAATGGGCGAAAGCCTGACCCAGCGACGCCGCGTGAGGGATGAAGGCCTTAGGGTTGTAAACCTCTTTCAGGGGAGAAGAGCCCCGTTTCGGCGGGGGGACGGTATCCCCAGAAGAAGCTCCGGCTAACTCCGTGCCAGCAGCCGCGGTAATACGGAGGGAGCTAGCGTTGTTCGGAATTACTGGGTGTAAAGAGGGCGTAGGTGGGCCTGCAAGTTGAGTGTGAAAGCCACGGGCTCAACCCGTGATGTGCACTCAATACTACAGGTCTTGAGCATAGGAGAGGAGGGTGGAACTCCCAGTGTAGCGGTGGAATGCGTAGATATTGGGGGGAACACCAGTGGCGAAGGCGACCCTCTGGACTATTGCTGACACTCAAGCCCGAAAGCTAGGGGAGCAAACAGGATTAGATACCCTGGTAGTCCTAGCCCTAAACGATGTGAGCTTGGTGTCCCGGATTTAATCTGGGGTGCCGCAGTTAACACGATAAGCTCACCACCTGGGGAGTACGGTCGCAAGGCTGAAACTCAAAGGAATTGACGGGGACCCGCA
>CAZRTU010000015.1:2339-14413 GCA_964603075.1 uncultured bacterium | reverse complement strand
AACAAAAAGGCAGGAAGTGGTTCTGACCTGCCCCCATAAAGGTGGCGTCAGATGCTATAGCCAAGATAACCACAGGCCAGATCGATGAGGAGACAACGGCGAACATAGGTGTAATAAATGGTGGGAAAGCTACCAATATAGTTCCTGGATTGGTTGAGGTAAAGGCAGAGGTAAGGTCTCATGACGAAGAGAAACTCGAGAGGAAGACTAAGGATATTGTTACGAATTTCCAAAACAGCTGTGAACCCTTTAAGATAAACATAGACGGTAAAGAATATGAACCGAAAGTTAAATACGATATAGAGAGAGAATATAATGCCTTCAGAATAGATAGAGACGACGAATTGGTGAAGAGGTTGTTTGAGGCGTCAGCCTCTCTTAATATGGATTTAGAGACCTCTCTGGTTGGAGGAGGAAGCGATGGAAATATATTTAACGAGAAGGGCATAAAGATTGTGGTCCTCGGTACCGGGATGATGAACCCACACGCAAAGACAGAGTATATAAATCTGGAAGACATGGTTGTCTGTGCCAATCTGTTGATAAGGATTATCTCCTCATGGGGTTAGGCATAGATTATCTTAAGATCTCACCCCTTTTCATTCTGTATCCTACCCAATTATGTCTAATAGTATTAGACTGTCTCTGGCAATAATTATAATCTGCGGACTTATGCTGACCTGGATGTTCCGAACCAAGCCGTACAGCGAGAGACGGTATGCGATGGGTACAGTCTGCGAGATAACGGTCTACTACAGGGTCAAACCTCCCAGAGAGGCGGTAGAAGAGTCGTGGGGTGTGATAAGTAAGATTGAATCACTCCATAGTCGTTTTCTGCCCGAAAGTGATGTTTCAAGGATAAACAGATACGAGGATTTCAAACCGAGCAGCCATACCCTCAGGGTTGTCAGGGAGGCACTGAGGATAGGTGATATTACCAGCGGTGCATTCGATATCACATGCGGTCCTCTTATGTCTGTTTGGAAGGACTTCAGGGAAGAGGTATCCCCGGATTCAGAACTCATAGAGAGCGTAAGGCGGTTGGTGGACTATAGAGAGATAGATACCATAGGTGGTAGGATAAGATTGAAGGAAGGTATGAAGATAGACCTCTCGGGATTAGCAAAGGGATACGCCTGTGAACGTGCTGCAGAGTTCTTGAGAGGAAAGGGTGTAAAGGCAGGTTTTGTCAACTGTGGGGGAGACATAAGGGTCTTCGGTAACAGGACTTTCAAGATTGGAATCAGGCACCCGAGAGATGCAGAACTGCTTTATACTGTTAAGATAAAGGATGAGAGTATAGTCACGTCAGGAGACTATGAGAGCTATTTTGAAAGAGGGGGAGAGAGGTATCACCATATAATAGACCCGAAGACAGGGTATCCAACTGACGGCTGTATATCGGCAACAGTTGTGGCAAAGGACGCGACGACTGCAGATGGACTTTCGACCGGTATTATGGTGATGGGTATTTCTCGGGGCGATTCTCTATTAGAGCGACTTGAAAGTGTAAGAGGGCTGCTCGTTGACTTATTGGAGGATTCCCTTGTAATCGTCGGGGATCTGAAGGAAGAGTTGTCCCCCCCGAGCGAGAATTGATTATCATGATTACACAGACTTGTGAAACTATGGACTAGGCACTATGCACTATGGACTAAGGACTAGGCAGTACAAGGGAAAAAGGATAAAGCTTAAAAACTGTGTGAACCCAATAAACCCAATAAACCGAGTAAACTAAGTTGACCCAATGATTATCAGTTACTGCTTAGTGCTTACTGCCTAGTGCTTAGGTTCCTAAATAACCCAATAAACCGAGTAAACTAAGTAGACTCAATGATTATTACTTTATCATGACGAAAAATCCCTTTCTATATCTTACTGTATCATTTTCTGCAGGCTTGGTCTGCGGATATTTTGTAAACAGATTAGTTTTTGCCATTCCTGTCATCGCGATTCTCATCCTGGTCTTCACGGGGGGCATATTCCTTTCAGGCAGAATTCCCCACCTGAAAGATGTGGTCTGCATATTCCTCGTATCTTGTTTTGGGTTTCTTTACTACGAAGGAAGGACGAGAATACGACCTGCTAATCATATAGAGCGTATAACAGGGTTGGAGAGACCCCTCGCCATAGTTGGTGATGTAATATCACTTCCAGACAAAAGAGAGGACAGGGTTCTGTTTAATTTAGAGGCAAGGTATTTGGAAGTCCGAGGCGACACGATTCCCATAAGCGGTAAAATAAGGGTTACCCTAAAAGGTGAGATTGCTTATGGGAACAGATTGAAACTGCATGGATCTCTAAATCCCCCTCCTCCACCCACAAATCCTGGAGAATTTGATTACGGCAGCTGGCTAAGGAGACAGAATATCTACGGAGTAATGCATCCCGATAGCATGGAGAGGTTGGAGGGCAATTATGGCAACCCGTTCATCTATGCAGCGGCAAGGGTGAGGAGGCATGTGGAGATGACAATAAACAACAACATCGGCGGAAGGCAGGCAAGCTTCCTGAAGGGTATAACCATAGGTGAGAGAGGAGAGATACCTGATGAGCTTAAGGAGGTCTTTAGAAACACAGGGGTTGTCCATGTACTCGCTGTGTCAGGACTCCACGTGGGTATTATTGCCTTTATCCTTTTTTTGTTATTTCGCATAACAAGGATACCGAATATAGTGAGTTTGTTTTTGATATCGGCGTGTCTCATTATTTATGCCCTGATGATAGACCTCCGTCCCTCGGTTGTACGGGCGACCTTGATGTCTATACTCCTGATGGCAGCCTTACTGAGGGGAAGAGATACATCCCTATTGAATGTCCTAAGCTTGGCTGCCTTCCTCATCCTTTTATGGAATCCACAGGCTCTCTTCGACGTGGGCTTCCAGCTTTCAATTGGAGCTACCGCAGGCATTATCTATCTATATCCCAAATTATATCCTATCCTCCATCCCAGCGGGAGCAGGATTCTGGATTATGGTATTATAAGACCATTTACCACCTCACTCTCGGCACAGGCAGGGACCACCCTGTTATCTGCACACTATTTCTATCGTCTCCCTGTCATATCTATCTTAGCAAATCTGGTGGTTATCCCTCTCACCGGTTTGTGTATAGCCACTGGTCTTCTGCTCTCTCTGGTGAACCTCCTGAATGTAGGTTTACTGAATAAGATATGCGCCTCGGCAGTCTATGGTTTTACTACGGTTACAATTGCAGTTGTAGGGCTCTTCTCCAAGATCCCGGGAGGCCATTTCTGGATAGGGAGTCCTTCTCCCCTCTTCCTTATCCTCTATTTCTTTATTATCTTATCAGGGATAAATGCAATCCACAACCTCGTGGAGAGTGGATCGCTCGACTTCTCCTGTAAGGTTTTCGTCTATTCTGTAATCCTTTCGCTGTTTATACTATTGGGCTCGCGCCTATGGAGAGAATTCAATCCAGAGATAAATATCACCTTTTTCGACTCGAACAATGGTAACTGTACGCTCGTTGAGGCAGATAGAACTATTGTCATCGATGGGGGACCATATAGAAGAACCGCGCCTCCCGTCGCGGATCTACTCCGAAGGGAGGGGGTGAGCGAGATATCCTTGTTGTTCCTCACATCACCGCTCTCCTATGATGCTGGCGGGGTATCTTACCTGCTTGAGAATTTCTTGGTCAGGGGGATAGCCCTACCATTTATTCCATATGATTCATATACTTACAGAAGCTTGGTCTGGAGGATAAAGAAAGAAGAGATACCATATGTTTTCATAGAAGAGGGCAACGAGTTGGGTGGTTTCAGGGTGATAAACCCAGCAGAAGAAGGGGGTCTATCTCTGGGAGCTAAAGATGCGAGCCTGGTGCTCTATTTTGAACCGGATGTAATATCAGGTAGAGACGAGAGTTGCAGTGTACTTTTTATGGGTCATCTGGAGAGGGAGATACGAAAGAAGGCGAGGGAAGCAGATGTCTTGAAGGCTCCATATTTTGGTGGCTACAGGGATCCTACCTTCCTGGAGGTTGTCAGACCGAGCCTTACTGTTATATCAGTTGGAGAGAACCGGTGGGGGCTACCCTCAGAGGAGATGATAAGGGAGTACGGGAGGTACGGAGATGTTATAAGAACAGATGATAGTGGCGCCTGCGTGATCAGTATCCAGAGGAACGGATTTTTGGTGCGTACGATGTCCCAGGGGGAGCCAATGTTGGATCGATTCTTGAGGTGGACGGGATTCATTTGATCCTATTGCCCTCCGGTCTCTCTTAAGAGGCAATATTAAATATCAAATATACAACTTGAAAATCAAAAATTGAACGGCGTAATGTGTAGAGCGTATGGCGTAAATCGCAGAGCGAAATGGTAAATGTAAGAAATCAAAATTCAAAAATGCTCTGAGCCCTCTGCGTGCCCTGTGGTTGAAGAATTATTGCAAGGCTTCCTGACTGCCCTGCTTACCGGCAGGCAGGGCTTTTGGTTTGCTTTCGCAGGGCTGAAGCCCTGCCCTACGTTAGGTTGTTATGTAGAATGTAGGGCAAACCTTTAGGTTTGCTTGGTAGTGAGTTTCATCGTAAGGCTGGCTTGCGAAAATAGAGAGGAAAGACTATGGACTAAGGACGGCGGAAAATAGAGAACTAATAAGAGATTAGGGACTTTAAGGATAACGGAAAAAGAGAAGTGAAAAATGAAAAGTGAAAAAGGATAAGGGAAATAGAGAAGAGATGATTTTTCGCTCTTCGTAAGTTTATAATTATGTGTTGCTAATTTCTAATTTTGAATTGATTCCTCTGTATTCTCTGTGTTCTCTGTGGTTAGGTTTTTGACAATACTTGTGTAAGGATCAGGAGGTCTTATTAATATGGGACTCAGGATACGGGATATAAGGGGTGTAATAAATATGTTCTCAGCCTACTATAGGGGACGCCCAATCTACTTGGTAGGGGGTACGATAAGAGACCTCTTACTCGGTATCACACCCAAGGACTTCGATTTTTTTGTGAAAGGAAACGGTGCGGATTTTGCGAAGGTGTTTGCATTGGAGACAGGAGGGAGATATATTCTGCTTGAGGAGGAGATGGATGAGGCAAGGGTTGTCTTGGATGACCTTATCTTTGATTTCAATGGTGGGAAAGAGATATTTAGTAACCTTGCCAGGAGGGATTTCACAATAAACTCTATGGCAGTTAGACTCCCCTCATCCCGAGTGATCGACCCATTTGGAGGGAGAAGGGACTTAAGGAGGGGTATAGTAAGGGCAATATCCGATAAGAATATCTCCGAGGACCCTCTCAGGGTGATTCGTGCATATAGATTTAAAAGCCTATATGATTTCTCAATAGATAGAAAGACCCTATTTTCTATGTCTAAGTACAGGTATAGATTGCGTGAGGTTGCGAAAGAGAGGGTAAAGACAGAGTTCTTTTACATGCTCGAGGGGAAGAAGAGCTGGCGAACATTGAGAGATATGGCGGATATGCTGGTGCTTGATGAAATAATCCCTGGATTCTCAAGGTTGAGGGGCGTGGCACAGAACAAGCCATACGGTGACCTGGTAGATCACTCCCTTAATACCGTTAGAGCCCTGGAGGAGTTTGATCTGGATAGGTTGCCCAGTCCCCAAATATTTAAGGACTACCTTAAGGTTCATAAGCCCGTGCTGAAGATGGCTTGCCTGCTTCATGATATTGGAAAGCCGCCGACCTACCAGATCGAGGGGGATAGGGTCCATTTTTATGGACACGAGAAATTTGGAGTAGATATTGTAAAAGAGGGCTTTAGGCTTTCAAATGAAGAAAAAAACATCCTCTCCAAGCTGATAGGGCTTCATATGAGACCCCATCTCCTTGCTTCCGATCCAAATTATACCCGAAGGGCAGTAGTGAGGCTCGTATCTTCATGTGGTGAAGATACACCCGGACTCGTGCTCCTTTCACTTGCAGATGCGAGCGCATCGGCGGGGGTATATCTCGATGGTTTAAATCGAGTTGTAGAGGACGTTGTTCGGGTAATGACACAGAAGGAGGAGATGAAGGAAAGGTTGATAACGGGGGATGATTTGATCGAGCTCGGCCTTACCCCAGGGCCAATATTTAAAAAGATTCTATCGATGGTAGAGGAGGAGAGAACTCTGGGAAATATATTGACAAAAGCAGATGCGATTTCATATATTAAGGAGAGATGGTTATAAAAAATTCTTGCATTTTTATTTTTTTTATGTTATAATCCATATCGTTTCAGTTTAATTAAATAGAGCCTTTAGACCCGTGAAGCAACTTTGGGGTAAAATCAGGTCTCCAAAGCAAGGGTAATCTATTTTTAAAAATCAGAAGATTGCCTAAATTAACCCGGAGGTTTTATGAAGATAAAGTTTGATAGAGGAAAATTGGCGGCTATGCTCTCGACGGTCCACCCCGTGGTTCCGGACAGGAGTAGCATACCAGTATATTCCAATGTGCTCATAGAGGCTAAGGCAAAAAGGGTCCATATTACAGGTCAGGATTCAGAGATGGCAATAACGTCGGTAGGCGATGCAAAGATTGAGAAGGAGGGTGAAACGACTGTTCCGGGTAGGAGATTCTATGATATAGTGAGAGAACTGCCAGACGAAGAGGTTGGCCTGAATAGTGAGGAGACATCTCTATCTATCTCCTGTGGCAAGGGCACATATAAACTCCAGTCTATACCAAGGGAAGATTATCCACCTGTATTAAGCGTTAAGGAGGGGGAGAAGTTTTCGCTGAATGGTGAACTCCTAAAGAAGATCATCGATTCGACGATATTTGCTGTTTCTCGTGAATCCTATTCACCTTCACCACAGGGTGCACTCTTAGAAGTAAGGAAGGATTACCTTAGGATGGTTGCAACAGACGGGCATAGACTTGCACTCATCGAAAAGAATGGTAATTTCAATATTGAGAAGAGCGCAATAATCAGTGAGAAGGCAGCAAGATTTGCGGGAAAGCTCAGAGGTGATGTAGAGATAAAGATAGAGGAACAGGTGATAGGCTTCTATGTTGAGGATACGGTGATAGTATCAAGGCTCATAGAGGGTGAATTCCCCGATTACGAGGGTGTAGTGCCCCAGGACAACGACAAGATTATTACCATCGATAAGTCGGAATTCATTGGAGCATTGAAGAGGGCAAACGTCATATCAGACCCACTCACCAGGATGGTGAGGTTGAAGATGGCGCCGGATAGGATCTCGGTTAGGGCTGTGTCAGAAGTGGGTGAGTCGAGCGAAGAGATCGAATGTAATTACCAGGGAGATGAGCTCGATGTGGGATATAATATAACCTATCTCGCTGAAATTCTCTCGAGAATAGAAACGGGGAGGGTAAAGATAATGCTTAAGGATGGGATGCATGCAGGAGTGTTCGTCCCCGAAGAGCAGGCAGAGGGAGAGAAGGCTATATATCTCCTTATGCCAGTGGTCCTGTAGACCCTGGAGTTAAGATGCTTACCAACAATCTTTCTCAGTCTAAAGCAAGCCATGGGCTTTACCTGTGAAGGGTATCTAAATTAGTTTAATAAATTTAGGATTGATTGAACGACTTGTTTAATCTTGCAGCAAACGCCACATTCTGAGTCGACTTATATTTTAACCTGCCGAAAAGATTTATCTTTCTCTTGATTTTATAGCCTGTAAAATTTGCCTTGAGCAAATGAACGCTCAAAGAAGGTAGAGCACCCTTTTAGTCCCCGCAGGGCTAATTCCTATCCCCAGTGGGTAACTTGGGGAACCCACCTACGATGTGTTATATAGAGGAAGCCTTGCTCTACAAATTAAAAAACTATGATATAGTGGAAAAGAGAGAGGGTTGATGGATGATTTATCCCTCTTCTCTCCTCGCTCTTCCCTTCTCAAAAAATTGTTCCCTGCCTTACGCCTGCCTGCCGGTAGGCAGGGCGGGCGGGTCTGTGGTTAAAATTTTGACATTAATTAAGGAACTTAAAGGAGGAGATATGGGTCGTGTTGTCAAACCACCAACAGGCAATACTCTACACTGCAAGAACTGGCAGATTGAGGCACCCTACAGATGCCTTATGAACAATCTCTCTCCGGATATTGCTGAGCTACCAGAAGAGCTTATTGTCTATGGAGGAAGTGGTAAGGCAGCCAGAAATTGGGAGAGTTTTGACAAAATAGTCCAGTCGCTCGAGGGATTGGATGAGGATGAGACGCTGCTGGTTCAGTCGGGTAAGCCTGTAGGAATCTTCAGGACATTTGCGCACGCACCGAGGGTGCTTATAGCCAATTCACTTTTGGTACCCGAATGGTCAAACTGGGACTACTTCCGGAAACTGGAGGCTATGGGTCTCGTAATGTATGGTCAGATGACTGCTGGTTCATGGATATACATAGGTACTCAGGGAATAATCCAGGGGACATATGAGACCTTTGCAGCCTGTGCGAACAGGTATTTTGGAGGCTCGCTTGAGGGAAAATTCATCCTGACTGCTGGCATGGGTGGGATGTCTGGTGCCCAGCCCTTATCAGTCACTATGAATGGTGGTGTAATACTCGACGTTGAGGTGGACAAGAAGAGGATCGAGAGGAGATTGAGACAGGGCTTCTGTGACAAGATGACAGAATCGCTTGATGAGGCTATAGAGATGATTATGGATGCAAAGAAGAAGAAGGTGCCCCTCTCGGTTGGACTTGTCGGGAATGCATCAGAGACGCATTCGGAACTCCTCAAAAGAGAGGTGATCCCGGATGTGCTTACAGACCAGACTTCTGCTCACGATGAACTCAATGGCTATGTCCCTGGTGGTATGAGCTTGGAGGAGGCACTTGCACTTAGAAAGGACAATCCGCAGGAGTATATTAAAAGGGCTTACGAGTCTATTGCACGCCAGATGGAGGCAATGCTGAGTATGCAGAAGATGGGTGCGGTTGCATTTGACTATGGGAATAATATAAGGGGTCAGGCAAAGAAGGCAGGGGTCTCTGATGCATTCAATATCCCTGGATTTGTTCCAGAATACATAAGACCCCTTTTCTGTATCGGAAAAGGACCCTTCAGGTGGGTGGCGCTTTCGGGTAACCAGGAAGACATCCTTAAACTCGACGAGGTGTTGCTCAGAGAGTTCAAAGAGGATGAGCCCTTGACGAGATGGATAAGACTTGCCAGGGAGAAGGTTCCTTTCCAGGGTCTACCCTCAAGGATATGCTGGTTAGGATATGGTGAGAGGGCAAGGTTCGGGCTTATAATGAACCATTTGATTAGGAAGGGTGAGATCTCAGCCCCGATAGTCATAGGCAGGGATCACCTTGACACAGGGTCAGTGGCATCCCCCTACAGAGAGACAGAAGGAATGAAGGATGGTTCTGATGCAGTGGCTGATTGGCCCATCCTCAATGCTCTGCTCAATACTGCATCCGGGGCTACCTGGGTCTCGGTCCATAATGGTGGGGGGGTTGGAATAGGCTTGTCAATCCATGCTGGCCAGGTCATCTGTGCCGACGGATCTGAGACGATGGATAAGAGGCTTGAGAGGGTGCTTACAAATGACCCCGGCATAGGTATCGCCAGGCACGTAGACGCGGGGTATGAGCTTGCAGTTGAGACAGCAAAGACAAAGGGTGTAAAGATCCCTATGGGGTATTAGGCTATCGCGCTATTAAGAGGAAAGATTACGTGGTTTTCGCAGGCTAAAGCCTGCGGCTATTAAAATTATTACCTGACGGAGGTCAGGAAGTCTTGCCCTACATATTTGGTTGCCTTTCACCCGTAGGGCAGAACTTCAGGTCTGCTATTCTTTCCAATAGCCTGATAGCCCAATAGCCGTAAAAACCATGAAACCTGTGTTAACACATCCATTTGATGTATCCATCAAGGAAGCGAAAGTGATTCAGGAGAAACTCAGGGAGGGGGTTGTGCTGGATGTTGATAGATTGATACCGGAGACTGTGGCGGGTGTTGACGTCGCTTTTGGAGGTGGTCGGGCTTATGCTGCCTTTGTGATCTTCTCGTATCCAAAAATGGAGCTACTTGAAGAGACATCTGCCGCAGCTGAGATACCCTGCCCCTACGTTCCAGGGTTCCTCTCATTCAGAGAGATTCCTGTCATAATCGAGGTGATGAGAAAGACAAAAGTCAAACCCGATGTAATAATATGTGACGGTCAGGGAGTAGCACACCCCAGGGGAATGGGCATCGCCTCACATATTGGTGTATTGTTCAATAGACCTACCATAGGCTGTGCCAAATCGAGGCTTGTGGGAGAATATGCGGAACCCCAATTAGAGAAAGGAAGCAGAGCCCCTCTATGGTATAAGGGGAGAGTGGTGGGTTATGTACTTAGGACGAGGACAAAGGTAAAACCAGTCTTCATTTCACAGGGTAACCTCATCTCCCTTGAGGATGCAGTTGAGATAATTATGGGTTGTACAAAGGGTAGGAGGATACCTGAACCGGTCAGAATCGCAGACATAAGGTCTAAAGAATTTAAGAGGTTACCAAGAGACTGCCCTCCTACTTACCCTCTAAAATTATGAAAAAATTTGGCTTTTTGCCACAAAAATAGACGATAATGTATGGGATATGAGGCAAAAAGCATTTGTAGTATTGAATTTGAGCTAAATTGCAACAAATTTTAAAAAAATATTTTTTTTTCTTGACAAATCCCAAAAAATTTGCTATCATAAGTATACATGCAAGTTTTTCTTTGGTTTAGGGATGGCAGACATAACTGCATATCTTGCCACATATATAATAATATAATGTGTAGAGGGGAATATATCGTTTTTACCAAAAATAAGGGGGGAACATGTTGCAAGATGGTTTAGGTAATATACCTTTCCTTAGGGTATTAAGTATCTGTGGAATGCAAGTTAATCTTTGTAGAAGAATAAAAGGTGAAAGAAAGGAGGTAGGTATGTTGGAGAAGGTTGGCCGTAAGAAGATGAGGGGAATCATATTCCCTCTCATATTATTGTTTGGGGCAATGATTGTAATGCCCCTTGGGGCGACTTATACCCCTCCGGATAGAAACCAGAATCTACTACCAGATGACAAGGACATGATGCATGGAATATGGAGCGTAACCCCTATGCCATATGTCGGAGACTTCGATGGAGATGGAGTTCCCGACGTTTTGGAGGATGCTAATGCCAATGGCGTCTTTGAGCCCAATCTGGGTGAGATAGACCCGCATAACATTGATACGGACGGAGATGGTATAATAGATGGTATAGAGTGGATGGGCGACATAACTTGGATACCATATTCACCAGGGGCCGTGACGGGTCCGCAAGATGACGCCGATGGAGACGGGGTACCCAATGCGCTCGACCTCGATTCTGACAACGATGGGCTCCTGGATGGACTCTTTGCCACGGTTGGCAATCCAGCAGCTCCAGAAGGAAGGTATCTGAGCTTCAATAATCCCACCGGTTCTGGTGGAGGTACCTACAGATACGAGTTTGGAGATGTGGGTACAGATCCATATAATCCTGACCATGACGGTGATTTGATTCTCGATGGAGACGAGGTACATACGTATCTGACCAACCCCCTGCTCGCAGATTCTGATGGAGATGGTATAAGCGATAATCTTGAAGTTGCATACGGAACAGACCCGAACTTCATTGATTCAGATGGTGACGGCTTGACAGACGATATCGAGTGGCGTCTCGATGCCAACCTCGCAGTTGGCCCACCCGATGACCATGACGCAGATAATATGTACAATATACTCGACCTCGATTCTGACAACGATGGGATTTATGACGGGGTTACACCAGGACCACCCGCTACTGGATCAGAAGACAACACCGATACAGATGGAGACGGTATACCCAATTATCTCGATATGGACTCCGATAACTGTGGCATAGCCGACGGCTCAGAGCAGTTCTTCTTCATTACTGATGCCTACAGTGCAACCGCTGATGCTGAACCAGACGGAGTACCCGATGAGCTTGAGCTATCCTACTTTTCAAATTATAGTGTAATAGATACAGATAGTGATGGCATACCCGATAGTATTGAATGGGCAGGCGACACTGCATCTATCAACTTCCCCATAGTATGCGGTACCCCCCCCAATGACTTTGATGGAGATAGCATACCCAATTTCAGGG
>CAZRTU010000015.1:0-2329 GCA_964603075.1 uncultured bacterium | reverse complement strand
TGATAACGATGGGCTTTCGGATGCCACAGAACTTTCGGTTACCGGCGATCCGATGGCTGCTTACAATCCCGATTACGATGGCGATGGACTTTGTGACGGCTTTGAGTATGGGAATGACCGCAACCGCGATGTGGCTGGGACACAGAGACCAAACTACACTGTGTATGATACGGATGGTGATGGTCTTAGCGATTCTTCGGAGGTCGATCAGTACAATACGAACCCACAACTTGTTGATACAGACCTTGACGGAATAAGCGACGGATGGGAGATAGACAGTTGTATCGTATACTTTGGCGGTTTTGATGTGGATGGAGACGGATTGAACAATGCCATTGACCTGGATTCAGACAATGACGGTGTACCCGATGCATTAGAGGACTCAATCAATGCAATGGTTACTACCTGTGCCTATGTGGCAGATACAGATGGTGAAGGACTCCTTGATGGATTTGAGAGGAATGTAGACCTCAACAAATGGACTCCAGCGAAGGATACAACAAACCCGGTAGCTTCCGACACAGACAACGACAATTTAGATGATTCAACAGAGGTAGTACAGGGCTTGAGCCCTGTAAATCCTAATACAGATGGTGACTCTATCTTTGTAGTCTACGTCATGATAGGTCCAACTCCTACTCTGGTAAATCGCTGGTATAATATCTACGAAGGACTAACAGAGAATTATCCTGCTATCACTGGCGCAATAGTCTGCAACCCCACACCGCCCAAGAGATACGTAGTCTTCAATGAACCAAGTGTCAATGATTGGAACAATGATGGAGATACAGACGATGCCGTGGATACCGGTTACGTAGAGGTAATGACAAGCGACCACGACAGCGTTGGTATGGACGACCCACTCGACCCGATATGGACAGACTACGGAGAGTTCTCAGACACTGATAAGGATGGTCTTCCCGACATTCTTGAGGCACAGATCGGGACAGACCCCTATGCACAGGATACGGACGGTGATGGTGCCTGGGATGGTGACGAATACTTCCCTCAACTAATAGACGTTGACGGGATACCGAACGCGGTTAATCCGGCTGCCGGTTACAGGACCGGCCCAGGCCCTGCCGGTTGGGTGGGTGCATGGTATTCGTCTGATCCACTCATCGCTGATACGGACGTTGACGGGCTTGTAGATGGATTTATTGATAACGATGGCGATTGCCTTTACGACTTCACGCTGGGTGATGTACCCGGTGAACTCACCATGGGATGGTTAAAGTGTACCTTCACGGATACAATCCCCCGGCAGAGTTCAGGCAGTCTCAAGAGGGCAAAGGCAATTGACCTTAGCCCTGATTTCCGTGCCTCCAACCCGAGGAATTCGGATACAGATGGAGATACCCTCCTCGATGGATGGGCATACCCGGATTCGGCAGAGAGTGACAAGTGGCATATCAACCAGGATTCCGTATTCGTATTATACTGGACTTATCTTGAGAATTACGGTGACCCTGATGCCGATGGTGTTATGAATGCCCTCGACCTCGATTCTGACGGAGACGGTACCACGGACTTTCAGGAGCACAAAGCGACAAGATTTCCATTAACCGTTGGATTCTTTGGTAGTACTAATGCTGGAGCCGAGCCTCTGGTTGATTCTGTCTTAACAAGGATTGGTCGTATACCCATTGGTTCACATGCGACTTTCTCCTTTATGTGGGATTTTGGAAATAATACCATCGACAATGCCTATTACTGGACAGGTAATTCAGACCATATTATTGGACTCAGTCCCAGCGACCCGGATAATGAACCCGACCAGGATGAGATTGAGGGGTTCTGGAAGAATGGAGGAAGTGACAGTTACAATCCCTGTAAGGGGACAAAGCACGTAGACTATTCACCTCTGGATGGAGATGCCGATGGACTGCTTGATGGTCTGGAGGACCTTGAAGGAAGTTACCGTGCCTTTAAGGACAGTGACGCCGACGGTCTCTGGGACGGAGACGAGGTTCTTCCAGTTGGCGTTGTCTCAGGCTGGGCTCCAAGGAGAACAGACCCGACCAACAGAGACACAGATGGTGATGGACTCTCAGACAGTCTCGAGAGGAACGCAATATCACCCCTTTCAATAACCGTTCAGCACTGGACAGACCCGTTGATGAGGGATACGGATGGAGACTCAATTGGAGCGGGTGGACCAGCAACATGCGGACTGGATGGACAGGAAGATGCCGACTGGAACGGCGCGATTGCAGGTGATACAGATGGTGATGAGGTGATAGACCCGGGTGAGACCTGGACAGAGACGAATCCACGCAATCCAGATACTGACGGCGACCTGGCGCCCGACTGTATAGACCTTGGGCCA